>CAXEUS010000255.1:0-24665 GCA_963999385.1 uncultured Candidatus Poseidoniales archaeon
ACAGGAGTCTGGTGTGACCGCCACGGAGTTGTTGATAATACGTTCAAAGACAGCAGACTCTCATCCGTCCCTGACCTCTTTGAGCATCTGGAATCGAGTGATTCTAGCCGGCGTACCGCTGCTGTATACTGGTGGGAACCAATTGGTGAAGACATCCTCTCTGAGGATTCACTGGATGTTATGGAACGCTTTGAAAACGATGAACTGGTACGTGATCGCGCTGTCGAACTACTGAACTCGGATTCGGAACTTGATGTACTGTTTGTCTCGATTGACAACCCAGATGCTGTTGGACACCGTCACGGATTCAGCCCGGAAGAGCCCAATTATGTCGCAGCCGTTGAGGAAGCAGATGACATGGTAGCGGAAATCATCTACGCTCTTGAGGAACGAAACCTGAGCAATGAGAACTGGCTCACAATCATCACAAGCGACCACGGCGGAGGAGGTAAATGGCTGCATAGTCACCACCCATCCGACCCAGTTGACCGGAACACGTTCATGCTCGTCACAGGTGGAGATACAGTTGCTGGAGAGATGACGAATGACCCAGTCGTGGTAGATGTCGTCGCCAACGCATTGACCCATCTCGACATCCCTCTCCCGGAAGGTGACATTGCCCTAGATGGTCGAGCTTCTGCCTTCGATCCTGACGCTCCCCCTGCACGTGAGCCGGTCTGCAGTAAGCCGGCCTTCTACTATCGAGCCGACTTGATGATTGGACTAGGAATTGGTGTCTTGGCCCTGACGGTGGTATCGATATTCATCGTTCGTAAGAAACGACAACGGACCTAGAACAGAGGGAGACCCTGAACCTAGGTCACTTGATGGTTCAAGTTCGACGAGCGTACAGCGCTGCGGCGAAGGCGGTGAGCAGCAGCAGCGATGGTAGCACAACAATCTCGTCGAACGTCTCGCCTATCTTCTCGATGGAATCTGATAGGTCGCCTCCAGGAAGAGTCCCGAATTCGTAGAGTGTGACCGACCTCATCGGCCCCGGCGGTCCGCCACCTCCACCCTTAGGACCACCCGTGGCTTCGCCGTAGTAGCAGAGTTGGAAGTAGGGGAACCCGACCATCGCCACCGTGTTACCATCAGTGTCGACATGCGTGTTGGTGGAGCCTGAGAGTGGCGTTGAGACGTAATGGTAGATGCCTTCTGGATATTCAGGAGTAGGGCCAAACATCCCGTTGCATTCATCCAAGTCACCCATCCCGTGAACGTATTCCCAATCATCGATTCCGTCGTATCCGTCAGCACCGGGCTTCAACTGGTAACTGCTATCCACGGCGGCAATGTTCTGACTCTCATCCCAGCCGTACATCCCATAGATAGGATATCCATCGAAAGACCATCCGATGATTGGTGAGTGCTGGCTACTGTTGATCTTGGTCCAGTGATAATCAGTCATGTCCTCCCCGGGATCGGGAATCCAATAGGCACAGTTCAGATCCCAGTGGTAATGGTATATTCCGCCGGGTCCCGAATGACCCCCGCATATGTCCATGACGACATTCTGACGATCCTCGTTGTAGTACTTGTGATGCAGTGCAACCGCGTCGCCGCCCGGCCCATCCTCAGGACCGAACAGTGGGGCGCCATTCACCGCCACAGCGATCTGGCCCCGCTCGGGAACGTACTCGAAATTCCCATCGGTATCGTTCACGGGATTCAAGGGAATCGTCCACTCGTAATCCTGTTCGCTTGCACAACATCCCAAGGTCGAAGCGAAGTCGTGGTTGGGAATGCCGTTGCTGTCCACCACCATGTTATTTCCGTTGTTGGAAGGGCTCACTTCGCAGGTGAACGGCGAGTTGCTGTTGCTCTGGTATCCATACTGAGGATTCAGATCGTAGATTGGGTATATTCCTGAACCTGTACACACGAACGAATCCAGAGGGTCCCATTGAACCAGTGCACACCCATCGGACCCCACAGTAGTGCCGGGTGGAGTGTTTGGACACTGGTCATCTAGGTCATTCACGCCATCGTTGTCGTCGTCGTCATCACACCCATCAGGAGTGCCATCAATGTCAGCATCCAGATTGTCATCGAATCCTGGGCAGACATCATCCGCGTCCGCTACACCATCATCATCTGAATCGACCAGTGAATCGCAGCCGTCCGGTATACCGTCCGCATCGACGTCGATGGTATCGTCGTACCCCTCGCACTCGTCCAACTCATCGTTGATACCATCCCCGTCCGTGTCTCGCTGGCTGTCGGAACATCCATCCGGCCATACTGGCTCATCACTCGGCGTATCAGCGCATTCGTCTCGCTCGTCCACGATTCCATCTCCATCGGCATCTGGGAACTCGGGCTCTGGTTGTTCGTATGGAATGTGATAATCGAATGAGGTCGTCTGGATGGAGAACAGGCCACAGGTAGCGGCAATCTCCCCCCATAGAGCAGTTGCGTTCACGTCAACTGGAATGCTGAAATCGCCAACTTCGTCGACTGTACCATCCACTTCACTCTGACCACTTGGCCAGTAACTGATGCTGCAGGTATCCGTGAAGATGTGCGTCAGATTACCCTCGATCCTCGACGCAGTGCTATTCTCTACCGGGCCGAGGAACGCTATGCGCACGCGCACGGCTTCCTCCTCTGGCGGCAGTATGCTGACAGTTACCGTCGCCTCGCTGACTAAGCCGTCGTCATCCTCAGCCGTCGCGGTCAGCAACCATGAGCCGGGATCACTGAGAGGAAGCGATACCGACCAAGAGCCATCCGCGGTTGGACTCACCACATACAGGCCAATCTGAGTCAGTCCGGCAGGCGATATCAACCGCAGGGTAACGGTGACGTTTGCCGGCTCCTCGTCAGCTATGGCTCCTTGAATCGTGATAGTCGATGTATCCTGTGAGTACGGATGATTGGAATCTGTGAGCGCTATCACTGGAGCAAGTCCATCTTCATCATCACCGTTAGGGACTGTTTCGTCATCATCAGAGTCATCCCCGGTGTCACCTGCCGGTTGCGGAACAGCGTAGTAACCTGCAAGACCGGACAGAACAACCATGCAAACGAACAGGGCCGAGAGACCTACAACCTTCCAATCCATCAGAATCACACCCGGCATACCGGTTATGATACTGTTCCCGACCGGCGCACTACGTGCGCCATGGAAAGAATCTCATTCCTCGGCGAGCAGCATCTCTAGGTCATCAAGGAACAACTCTGGCACCCAGTCTGCGTCTCCCCACCAGACTCTTTGCTGCATGTTCTTGTCAATCATGACAGTCCCCGTGGTGTGGTCGACCCAGTAATCCAGAGGATGATGTCTGCCCGAAGTTCCTGCACGGCCTTCCGTTTCACCATCCGCATCGCCCTGCTCTGATTCTCCGCAGCCATCCTCATCGGGCTGTTCTCCCTCAGGAGTGTCTGGACAGAGGTCGAACGCGTCTGAAACTCCATCTTGGTCACCGTCTGTAGTGTACGCCTTCACTCCGACATCGAACGCCCCCCACACCGTCTCCAGCTGCTCGATTGCTCCGGTGAGGTGCAACCAATCTAGTTCGAGATCATCACGGTACTCGCTCAGAGTGGCTGCATCGTCAGTCCAAGGGTCCACGGTTACAGAGAGGAACGTCAGGTTGCTTCCGATGTGATCCTGCATCTGTTGGGCCACCCAGCGCGTATTGGACGAAACTACCGGACAGACATCAGGACAGCGGGTGAACATGAACACGATGACAATGACCTGCCCATCGTGATCCGAGATGTTGAATTCGTTACCTTCGTGGTCGAGCAGCGAGAAATCTGGAACCGCTTGCACTGGGTGGATGTCGTCTCCATTGAATATGTCAGGTGACCCGTCGTCTGCTGCACCAAAGCATCCTGAAAGCAGGAGAAGAGATGCCAGCGCAATGGCTAGAGAGGCTTTTCGCATCTGCATCGTCAACACTTACTCAGTTTCTTCAGAATCGAACCGAGGTGGATATGTCCAGCGCTGGTCAAGATCCTCCTCGGCCTGAACGACATAGATTCCACTCACCATCTCGCTGATGAAGATGTAGCCACGCGGATCGTATTGCAACCCCCAATCGAATGGAATCATGCACGATGCCCAGCAGTCGGCCATATCATACTCTAGATCCTCGGTGGCGTTATCCATCCAAGTTGGACCGTGGGGGAGGTAGTATCCCATGGTGTGCGTAGGCGCCAACTCCTCAATCGCCTGCCATCCCTCATCCGGATTGGGGACCCCGTCTCTCCAGACAATCTCCTCCCAGATCTTTCCGTGATCGGTCACCCACGCTCCACCGTGGTAGTGCGCCCAGTAGTTGTGTCCACCAGTGCCGGTGTCACCGTTGTGCGGGCTGTAGATGTAGCCGCCGGGGATGTAGTGATGAGGGTGTTTGCTGCCATTGTCCAGAGTTCCCTCACCGGGCAGTTTCCACTCACTAACGAGGAACGGTTTGGTCGGGTCGGTCGTATCAATCGTACGCACCCAGCCGGTGTGGTTGCCGTTGCTACCGTACTCGGGTGCGATGAATGTGTAATGCCGCCAGTTCTGCCCGAACGCCTCGTCATCGGGTCCGCTGCCACAGTTCGCCGGCCAGGTCGACGGATGGTCCCAGTCACTGACACCGTTGCACACCAGCCGATCGTAGGGTACGACGTAGTGGATGTTGCCGTTGCCATCCGCTGGCGAGGTCCACTTGTCAGCGGTCATGTTAGCATGGCCACCACCGTCCGGGCCATACCAGCCACTGGAGTCGCTTGAACAGCCCATCCAGCGACCGATTTCGTTGTTCTGTGGCCAGTCGACCCCATAGGGGTCAGGTGCAGAAGGTGGGTTTGACACATCGACGATACGCAGACCGCCGTCCCAGTAGGCTGCGAACAGCAGGACCTGCTGAGTAATCGGATGCACGAGGATGATGTTGTCGTGGTTGAAGATGGTGCCACCGCAGGTTGTCGCAGGCTCAGGGGAGTAACCACCCCAACGTTCGATCTCCTTGGATTCGTTCTCCCCGGCAGCGAACGACAGTAATCCGTCAGGGGCGTAGAAAATCTGCGTCCCCTTGTAGGAGCCACCCCCTACAATCTCAGGGTAAGGGTCGGCACCGAACAGGAACACGTGGCAGTCATCACTCATCGGTGGAGCATTGTCCCAATCACAGTAGACGTGGATGTCCTGGTTGTGGAACCCTGCAGGTGGGTTGTTCCACTCGGCCCGCTTGATTGGATGCCGCTTGTCGGAGACGTCAATCAAGTCGAGCCGATTCGAGCCGCTGTTGGCGTCGTCATCGTTGGGAATCGGGTCCAACTCGCTGTTAGTCAGTTCGTGATTGATGAGCACCCAGTTGTTGTCATCGGTCACCTTGATGTCTATGATTCGAGCAATCTCTGCATAGTATGTCGACAACATCTGGATGTTGTTCGGCTCACGGATGTCGAGAATGTGAAACTGGTTGTAGGCAGCGACGTAGGCATAGCAGCCTTGTATGCAGTCTGGGAAGTCTCCTTCAATCACCACCTCGGAATTGTCACCGGGTGTCGGCCCGGTGTTCTTGAACTCCGGATAGCACTCTCTACCAGCTGTATTGTCAAGTTCCGCGGGCGGCTTGAGAGAGCCATCGCAGTTCAGGTTGTGATAGTCAATCAACCGCATGTTCTCGGTGAACAGAGCGTGGGATGACAGATTGTTGTGACTGTGATTCTCATCCTCGACCTCAGTAATCGGATCCACCCAATCAGGCCCATTTCCGCCACCGCTGGTCTGGTCTATTCCTCCCATCGCCAGCCATGCCGCTACCGAGACGACCGCCACCAGCAACAGTGCGCCAGCGAGGATTGCGGACAGATTCTCGACTGCCGCCGAGAGGTCCAATTCACTCCTGCGCGCCTTCATGTTGGATCACCTAATTGAGCCTCTACGAGGCTCCGTGCGAGCAGGGGTGTGCCGGGGGGCGTTCATGGGGTTTGCGATGCGGTGATGAGAGACAGAATGCCGAAAAATGGCTCAGGTGGGGGCTCAGGCAACGCCAGTGTATGGCTTATCGATGTCCAACTGCACGATGTACAGTCCTGTGGTAATGCACGAGAGGTAGGTGTATCCCTTGTGATACTCAGCCGCCCAGATGAACGGAGTCCAGCCGAAGTCGTAGTACTGGCTCTCAAGCTCCTCGCCATCTGCACCGTGTGGCAGATAGTATCCGACCGTCGCATCCATCGCCAAATCAGATCGATTCGCATCTGGCCCCGCCGCCATCAGTGTCTCGATGTCAATCACCCACAATCCTGTGTGGTAGGCTCCAAGGTAAATTCGCCCGTCCCATGAACCACCATGACTCTGGTCAGGCATTCCTGGAAGACCGGTGGTGAATATGTGCGTGTCCGCGTTATGCGGGCTGAACAACAGCCATTCCTCACCGCCGGGAATGAAATGATCCTCGGCGAACGGGTTCTCCCACGTGGCAATCAGTTCAGGAATGAAGCGAACCTGTCCATTCACCTCCTCGTACTCGGTGGTATCCATGAGGTAGGTCATTCCGGTGCCGACTGTTGTCTCCAGAACCTCAGTGGCTAGGAAGGTGAGATGGCGCTTGCCCGGCGCATATCCAAGATGGCTGGCATCGACCATCTTGTCGATTGGCTCTACATAGTGAATGTATGAGGCGCGCCCGCCGTTCTCGTTGCCCGTTGTGCCGCTGTCCGGCTCACCGTCATCGTCCAAGTCTGCGAAGTCCATCCACATGCCTACCTCAGGAGCGCGCCAGTTGCAGGTCACAGGACTGTGAGTGTAGCACGGTCCAGCATGCATCAGATAGCGGACCATGTCAGAGGGATGCGGGACATCCGTGACATCGAAGATGCGCAGGCCAGCCTCCCAGTAAGCTCCGTAGATGTAGGTGTGATCATAGCGGGGATCGTTGGAATCAGTTCCCGGCCAGGTCTGTACTGTCATATCGTGAATGTAAATCCAACCCCCTCGAGTTGTCTCCCACGACACCTCCGCCTCACCTACCTTGACGATGCGCGGCAGGTCACCATAGCCAGCGAAATTGAGATGTGCGATGGTGATGCCGCCGCACGCTTCTCCGGTTCCGACATCACATTGGTCGTAATCGGGATTAGCGACGAAGATGTACCACTCTCCGTTCACCATGTGGGTGTAGAGATTGTGCGGGCCTGACGGGTGGTCGGTGTCATACCATGAATCGACATAACTGGGGTCCGCCTTGTCAGTCACATCCACCAAGGTCACGCTCACCTGCGCGGGGTCCTCCCATGACCCCACGTTGGGGTCGGCTGAACCAGTGTCAACTATCTGATTCTGGATGATGACGTACTCACGTCCGTTGTATTCTAGATACTTCACGTCGAGTACCTGCGTGTTAGGGTCGTAGTAGACACCGGCGACAGTCGTGTTCGTCGGATCGGTGACATCGACGATGTGCATCTCCTTCCAGCCAGCTATGTACGCGTAGGTGTTTCCATCCGGGGCTTCTGCCACCTGAACCTCTGCGTTTCCTGGCTCAGTCAGTTCGTTGAAGTCCTGAAACTCGAAATTCGGCGTGAAGAACTCGTGTTCGGTGGCGTTTCGATGGTCGTGTTCCTCGTCCTGTGGCAGCGGGTCGACCATCTCCCAGTCACGCTGATTTTCGTCGGAACCTCCTGTAAACGACAGCACCGCGAAGATGCTGCTGCTGAGCACGAACACTGCGAGCAGGATGGCTGCTGCAACCATCCTGTTGTCCATGATTGGGGCGACCCTTCGCTCACCTTTTATTTATGGGTGCAGCGCACCACGGACACGATGCGTAGCAGGCTTTCAGTCCCATGGTTGCCTTTGCTGTTGCTGGCACTTGCTAGCATGCTCATCTCTCCAGCGGCGGCGCACGACCCCGGTACCTTCACTGTGATAGTCAAAGCGAATGAGCACACACCGGGTAGCGCGAACCTGATTGTGAACGACTCCGTTTTCTTCTACAACGTCGACAACAGGTCGAACATCACCCATCGAATCGTGTATGATGCTGATGGAGACGGATTGTACAACGGTAGCGATGACTGGGATTCTGGAAACCTATCTTACGTGTGTGAGATTGACTCGGAGGGCAACAAGACTGACCCTACCTGTGAAGTGACCTTCACCGTCCCATTCCTAAGCAATGACACCGCAGGAATCTACCATTACCAGGATCTAATCACGGATGGCACGTTCATCAACGGCACCGTTACCGTGCAGAGTGATTCTCACCCCTTGGATTACCAGCCTCCTCCCAGTTACGAGTTTGAGCCCGAACCGGAACCAGAAACACAAGCTGAATCGGATGAGGGATTCAGTCAAGGTAACTGGCTGCTGCTCATCGCGGCCTCAGCACTCTTCGGAGCGCTGCTGCTGCTGTTCGGGGGCGCTACCACCATCAGGGATGACGACGAACCCTTCTACGAAGAAGAGTGAGGGTAATTCCATCAAGAACGGTCCTCTCGCGGATTCGTGGTCGCAACGGACGGACAGGATTCTTCCATCATTGAATGGGTTGTCCTAGGTCTCGTAGTGTTGGCCATTTTCTCCATTGGTGTGGAGTCGAAACCAGAGCCAGTTATTGACCGAGAAGTGACTCACCTTTCAGGGATGATGAATCTCTCTACTCAGTCCTCGCTGGAGATGTTCTCACTCGACGGATACGACAGATACCCGCCGGTAGAAATCGAGATTGATTCGCAAGGTGTAGTCAGCGAAGGATGTACGGATTGCACAACTCCGCCAACCGGTGTGCACATGAATGGCACGATTGTCATTTCAGACCTAACTGGTGGCCCACTGACCAGAGTTGAAGGTAGACTCGACTTCACTCATCTGAGCGAACATGTCACGGGCGGCTTCATCAGCAGAGAATGGCTTTCTGTGGATTGGGGTGCAGGAAGTATATCCGGGCACTGGGAGATTCTCATCGTGCACGATCCCCCGAAGTGGAGTCCTGACAATAGGACTAGAGCGACTTTCATTCCAGTCGATGGAGGTGATGAGAGTCGTACAGGACCATGGATATTTGTCGAGACGCTGTTGGACCATGCACTGAACGCGCAGGGGTGCTTGCCGGACAGTTCCAGATGCGTCGGGTTCCCGAGCCGCGACGTCAACCTCACAGCCACCCGCGAACCGGTAGCACCCCCTACCACTATCCAGCACCCATACCAGTGGGTTCAACTTGAAGTGAATCCAAGCACGAATGCGACGCCAACAAAGATGGAAGATATTCGCGGGCTGATGGATCTCGGTGAACAGACGAATCACTCCTCCCCTTGGTGTCACAGCACCGACGATGAAATCGTGGCCTCGGGCTCATGGGAAGCGTTCCATCATGGCGGGGTAGTCATCGCACCGATGAGCACCTGGCTGGAGGCGCTCGCCCTTCCAAGCAGCACCATCATACCTAGTGGAGGAACTTGGAGCGAGGTTGAAACTGAACAACTCGGATGTGCCTCGCTAGTGGACGAAAATGGACTGCTGAGACTAGGGATTTCCGTTGAATGAGGCAATATTGCTTGATTTATGGGCACAGTATCGCTATTTACGGGTGCGCAATGCGCGCGCGCATGAAGCGAACTCCGATTGTGATTGTAGCCCTGATGCTCTGCATGACAGTGGCCCCGAGTATGGCTGAAATCGCAGCACCGAACGATAATGAAACCGTCAACGGCGTCCATAGGACCCTAAGCATCGATGGATACGTCACTACGAAATTCGCCAGTGTCGGCTCAGATGTCGAAATCATGGCGCTGACACGAGGACATTCCAGCAATACAATCGTCACTGCGGACATCCTGCATTTCCGTGACTTCGACCCCATGGACATGCTCACTTCAGTAAGTCTTCCCGGTAGCGGTGTCTACGTTGACACAGTCGTACTCTCACAGGCCGGGGTCCACGATGACGATGCCAACACGATGACCTGGCGGGGCACATACATCATCCCAGTCGATTCGCTTGGAGGTGCGTACGGCGCCAGCATAACCGCCGAGGATGGTAACTTACTTGCCATGGATAATCCAACCCAATCATGGAACATTATGCGTGGAGAATTCGAGAAGGTGATGCAAGCTGTCGACACAGCATGGGACATAGGCAATCCGACCATGGAGATTAAGGACGAATTCTACGACCTGGACACCTTGGGTAGCAGCCATGGAGGATGGACGTCGTTCGTTACGACAGCAACCAAAGGCCAAGGCTCAGGCGGTAGCGAACAACTCTGGGATGACATGCTCTCTGCGGGACATGACCAGTACGACATGTCCGCCGGCGCGAATTTCCTTGAGGCTCTGATGGATTTCCTAGATTCAGAGGACATCGATGCCAGCATGGCGACAATCATCGGCCTGATGGCATATGCTAACGAATTCCCTCTACCCAGGACTTTCGATGACTTCGGCGAAGTTGTCGATTACATGATGACATTCGACCCGATTGAGAATTTCACTCGCTACGAGGGAACTGGGGATTTCGAGGCAGCCTACAATGCGCTTCTGGGCAGTGATGAGTGGCTTGCTCTGGAAGAGGCTCTGAACAACCTCGCCGACAACAGCAAGCAGCTCGAGTCCATACAGACCATCATGCACAACATCGCTCTGCTCGCCGTCTCCATTCACCCCGAAGCCATCGCCGATGCCATGGAAGCATGGATTATGCCATTGATGGAAGGAGATTTCGAGAGCATGACTCCTGTCCAGAAATTGATTGTTCGTTGGATAGAAATGGCCGAAGCACTCGAGGAGACCGACATCCATGATACCAATGGAGATGAGATCCCGGATGTAATCATCTGGCAATACGAAAAACTCCTGGACACATCCGAGGGTCAGGCATGGACTGCCAAGATGGAGTCGAGTACGGACTCATCCTACGTGAACGACGTGTTCGATGACTTCAACACCCTTCCTGAGGACCTGCTTGACATTCTAGTCAACACCATGGAAGACCCCATCTGGGGAACCGTTGGCGATGCAGCAGGGGTGTTCGGAGATTGGATTGAGAACGCTTCGGGCACGGATCGCCACATGTACTGGCCTTCCCCCTCGTCCTCGGAAGACGAGGAAGAAGGAGAAGCAGGTACGGGGTCCGGAGAAGCACCTACGGGGTCCGAAGATGATTCGATAATCTTCGACGAGTTGTACGACGTGCGCACAACCGTCAACGACCCCAACGTCCTCGACCTCGGTATTGAAATCAGGTTCTGGGGACCATGGGAAGATGACGACTACCCTGATCATTTCGCGATGAGCATGACCAACAACCACGGCATCACAGTCAACACATTACTACTGCAGGACGATAATGAAAGGCAACGCTATCTAGGTCGCCTGACCGCATCACACATCGAAGATGCTGTCTGGAGTTTCACCCAACCGCTGGAGAATTACGAACCAGACTGCGCCGATGAAGGCTGCAGTGTCGATAACGCTGAACTCCGAATGGAGGCACTGCGTCCATCGATGCTTGAGGCCAGTTCTTGGGAAGGCATGGATGAGATATTCGTCGTCTCCGCAGTCGGCGTGCTGGTCGAACAGGACGAGACGACCTCAGTTGATGCCCCATACACAGTCACTGCACTCTCCTACGATTCATCTGGCCCCGTAGAGGGTGCCGAGGTGGACATAGCAATCGTCCGCATCTCACCCCAGCGTGCAGAGGATGCACTCAGCCAGTTTGAATCCGAAGGTGAAGTAGAACTAACCGTATCCCATCAGTTAGAGGGACGTTACACCGGTAGTGACCTCGATGGTGATGTCAGTGCAACCATCGCCCGATACGAGGAGGACAGGGATGGACAACAGCACCCACAAGCAGCCGATATCGAGGATGACATCGAGATATCTGGAATGGGCACCTTCTGGGCTGCCAGCAGCGAACTCCCGCCTGAAGGCGGTTTGGCTGAAGTAAGGACAACGGGAATCACGGAAACCGGACTGGAATTCGAGTTCATGCGAGTTGTTCCGCTGCCCGGTACCAGCGGCTGTGCAAAGACATGGGGTGGCTCTGGTGGGTCATATGCCAACATTGGATGGGAATACCGCAATTTCCGCATCGATGGCGAAGAAGACGGCGAATATGACAAGCCCGAACTCAACGAAATCAAGATTGATTGGGGTGACGGAGAGTACTGGTCGCACACCAATTCCGAACAGGACCACCGAGAAGATGGATGGGAGGGTCACGACTACGAGGAGGATTGGGAGAATGCTAACGAGTATCATATTACGGTCATATACACCGATGAGGATGATGACGACACCGAGCACCACTTCACCTACAAGCCTCATCACGGATATTCGAAACATTCCGATGAAGGCGAACAGTATTACGAGGATTCTGACGAAGAAGGAGGATGGTGCGAACTTCATTCGGATGAGTCATTCACTCCCTCTCCCCAGATAATTGATGGATTCATCACCGATGGGCCTCTTGAGGTGATGGATGAGCAGATTCTCACCTCTGGCAGCGACGGCGAAGTTGGCATGACGGTAACACCGACCCTGCCTGGAGCCTACATTAGCATCGTGCAATCCAAGGTGACGCGAGACGATGGAGAAACGATGACCGGCGTCGGGTTGAACTTCGTTGCCGTGACGGAGGCATCAATATCGTTGGGAGGTGGCTTGACTCAGGAGACGACCATCGCCGGTATCCCTGTGTACACTGTCGAGCCAGATGGTGGTGGACTCACTACCATCAGCGTGACGCCTTCGGGAGTCGATGCGGACGAATACACCGCTTGGCTCGGTGTGGCTCCTGTTGACCTCTCAGTTCCGTTCCCTGACATCGACGAGAGCGTCTGGTCTGAGCCTGTGGATTTCGAACTCAATTTCCAGCAAGGTGACACATCACGAAACCAAGAGGTGCGCATCACGGCACCGGTTTCATTGGTCGCAGTCATGATTATGGAGGAGGGTAGTTTGTTCCCCACAGCGATTCACGCTGGCCTGCTGCTCAATAACCCGGGCACCATGGAGATGACAGGGACGCTCGGACCCGGGCAGACGACTAACATCGCTCTGAGTGAAGAGGATGGTGTGGCATCGCGCATACTGGCAATGGCTGCTCCCAAGGAGGGGTTGGATCCCGCATCTCTCGACCTGTCGGCGTTCACGGAGATTCTCTATCAGGAACTAGCCAGAGGAGCAATTGGATGGATTCCAGCCGAGAAGGAACTTGAACAAACGTGTGAGCGATTTGAAGGCTGGAGAGAAGATCGTTGGGATGACGGTCAAGAGAGTAACATCCGCATGAATGTGGAATACGACTTCAACGAATATGCATACAGTGGTCCTGCATACAATCCCAGCAACATCGTTCTCGCAGACAGCGACGGAAATGAAGTGACACCTACTTCAGATTGGAGCATGGAGGAATGGGAAGACAAGTATCATGCCAACTTCAATCTGGACTCCGGACAGTACACGCTGACCGCCGTCAACGGTGAAATTGAGTTTGAGATCACCGCCGAAGAAGAAGGCGGGCAGTTCGAATGGGGAAGCGACAACGAAATGTGCTCCGGGAATGCCGAAATGACCGAGACAGAAATCTACGACATGTTCGACGAATTCTTCGGTGATTTGGAATCGGTCGCCTGGGGTCAAGGATCCAGTGCCGATCTGCGCCTGCCGATTCTGTCAGCTCCTCAGGAGGACTACACCGTAATCGCCGTGGCTCAGATTGGACAGGGTGAATCTGCTTCAGTAGTGGCTGCTTTGGACACCAAGGTCGCAGAGCCCAATCCGGAACCGCCTGTGCTGCAGAATCTGACACTGAGCTTCAGTCCGTCTAATCCCCTACCTGGTGATGCTGTGCAAATCACCGCTGTAAACGAGAACAATCAACCGGTCAGCGGTCTATCGGTGACGCTGGTAAGAGACAACGCCACCTTGTACGGTCTTGTCACTGATGACGACGGTCAAGCAGCCTTCTGGGTGACCGTGGGCACCATCGTGGTCCGAGTGTCGGGTGGAGAATGTGGTTGCTACAATCCAGCTGAGTTGACGATTATCGTCACTGAACAGGGAATTGTAACTGATGACGGGGAAGAACTGCCAGCAGATAACGACGGAGACGGGGTGCTGAACAGCGATGATGAATTCCCCGATGATCCGAACGAAGCGGTAGACACCGATGGAGATGGTGTGGGTGACAACGCCGACGCGTTCCCGGATGACCCCGACGAAGACACCGACTCAGATGGTGACGGGATTGGAGACAATTCTGAAACATCAGGAGAAGGCGGAGCCGCAACAAGCACGAGCATGGACAGCATTCTGTTAATCGCCGGTGCTGTGGTGGGGGTTCTCATCTTGATTACAACAATCGCGTTGTTCGCTATGAGGAGAAGAAACAGAGATGATGACATGTGGAGCGAAGGACAAGAAGAGGACGTCGGGGATGTCATGTTCAATGCACCCGATGGACCTCCACCTGGTCAGAGCGGAGAGATGCGTGATGGCTACGAGATCCTGGAGTATCCCTCAGGCAGTGGCGAATGGTGGTGGCGAGACCCCTCATCCGGCAAGTGGATGGAGTGGCAAAACTGATTGCCGGGTGCTAGATTCTCGGGTGTCGACATGGCTCCCGAACAGTCACGTATCGCCCTGATAGTGGCGATGTTAGCATGTTCGGGACTGTTGCTGATTTATCCCGTCGAGCCCACCATGACCTCTGAGATGCTCTTCGATGACGAAGTCGACAAGCGCATCAAGGCGGAATCCGTATCAGAGACGACGCGGTCTCAACTCGTCCTGCGAATCCGTCACGATGATGGAGGGCGTCTGACCGACGATTTGTCTCGAGTCCAAGACTTGATGCAACTTGAACAGGATGCCATGGGCGGCTCGAATCCAGACACCGCATGGGATGACGAGGAAAACTGGATCGAACACATCGAAACTCCATTCAATAGATGGTCGCAAGCCTTCGCCTCAAGGAATCGCTCGCTTGCCAATGCAACGAATTTCCAAGAAGTGCTAGAACCCACTATTCCCAATGGATGGTGTGGAAACAACTCGACCGATGCGGAACAGGTAGCGTTCGAAGCCACGCTGTTGATGCTTCCTGATGACACTATCATGAACATCGCATGCCCCGCATTCGCGGGCACCTCCGCGATATTAGCCCCAGCCGCCAACGAAGTACTGTGGATGGTATGGATGGAGAGTGATGAAGAAAATCCAGACTGGGCTTCACTGTCCAGATGGGCTGAGAAAGTTAGCGATTCCACCGATTATGAGGTCTCAGCGGTGGGGCTGAACATGTTGTTCTCCAAGTCAAAAGATCTCGCACAACAGGATTTGACGGCCTTCATCCTGCCTGCTATCTTGGTTTTGTCAGCGATTCTGGTGATAGGGCTGAGGGACCCTCTGACTGCAGCGGCAACTCTCGGTGGAATATTGCTGGTTCTCACTACCGAGATGGGAGCTCTCTCGGCTCTAGGATTCAAAGTCTCAATTCTTGATGGAATTGCAATTCCAATCATCATGGGTGTTGCTGTTGATGGGGCTTTCTGGTACTGCAAATCGTCGCGCGAGCGAGACGAAGTGCGACAAATGCTCTTCTTGGCGATGGTGACAACGGTGGCAGCGGTATCGCTGGCGCTGTTCTCGTCGATTCGTGCACACAGAACACTCGCCTTGGTCATGATAATCGGCATCATTCTCGATTGGGTGGTAACTCGATATCTGCTCGAGGACTTCTTTCTCCGGCGACGCTCGAAACTGGAATCAAGCCGAGAATCGGAATTGTTCACATCTCATCAATCGATGTCCTGGTGTTGGCCTGTCGTACTAGTACTGCTCGCATCCATTGCCGTGATTGCCCCTCCCGGCGTTGAAGTCTTCGATATCAATCAACTACTTCCTGAAGATGACCCCGGCATCGATGAGTTGGAGGACCTGCAATCACGATACGTGCTGGCATCGAGTACTGTCGCCTGGGTTGTAGTGGACGTGGATGGAAATTCAACAGAGCATCTGCAACAGGTATGGGATTTGCAACAACAACTGAGTCAACATTCGAGCGTGATCTCGTTAGACACCGGCATGTTCCGGACTCCCATGGTCATCGGTGTTCCGAATGATGACGGTAACTTGGCAGAACCAACCATCGACCTAGTCTCTGAGATGAGCGACGGTTCGATTCTCGTGGATGATGCGCGACTGCAACGAGATGGCGTGACCACTGGAGTGACGATTTCAGTACTTATCGACGGCAAGGACACTGATGGAGCACTGCTGTTCTCCGATGATGTTGTAGAATTGCTTGACGAAATCGAACTGCAGGGATATGTTGGCGGAGACATGCCCGTCGGAGCCGGACTAGCCCGTACATTTGAGGCCGGCAGGGTAAGCCAGATCATCTCGGCGGGAATAGCGATATTCCTCGTTTCGCTGGTCGTGCTACGCTCGCCGCTACGTGCTGCCCGTATTGCGGTGGGCACGATTGCGATCGGTGGCGCAGTCGATGGGATGGCGAGCCTGTTCGGTGGACGAGGAGTCGCCACAGCCCCTGCGGTCCTGTTAGGGATGGGATTCGCCGCAGATTATCTCGCGCACGCCAGTGCTGAGCATGCACCAACCAGAAAGGACACCTCTGCACGATGGTTAGCTGCTCTGACGTCCGCCTCCGTGTTCGCCATGGTAGCATTCGCCACTTTTCCGCCGGCGAGGAACACTGGACAGTTACTCACTGTCAGCATTCTGTTCTCCGTTCTGCTAGCAACCTGTCTTTCGTTTATGCAAATCCAGAGTTCAACTCACGACAGTGAGGAATGACATCCAGGGGATGGACGCTGGGGGATTTGAACCCCCGGCCTCCTGGTTGCAAACCAGGTACTCTTCCAAGCTGAGTTAAGCGCCCGTGGGCGCAGCCACCGGCGATTCGGACTTGAGCATGGCGGAGGTCGGGGATGCACTCGCGTCAACATCAGTTGGAAGTAGCCTCGCCGAGTTGCGACATCAGTCCTTCGAGAATTCGAAGCAAACCACGCAGAGTAACCTCGCTCACACCTGCTACCTTGCAGACGTCAGACTGCGTCCGCGGGTGACCACGGTTCAGAGCAGCCTTGTAGAGCAGAACACCAGCGACTCCGGAGGGTTTCTTGCCCTGCCAATCCATCGCCTCTCCAATCCGTTCCCATAGGTAGTTCGCCTCTCCGAGCACCTGTGGAGGAAGTCCCAGATCGCTGTGGAACTTGTCGAGGTACTCTTCGGGTCCCGAGATGTGATGGGTGCCTAGTTCACGCGATACTAGTCGTATCGTGCGCTTCAGTTCCTTCATAGGCAGCTCTTTGGTCATGTCGAACGACTCGGCGATGTCCTCGATACGCCGAGGGAGCGACGCCTCACGTGCTGCGAGGTAGACACAGGCAGCGGATACGCCGCGGATGCTCCGTCCAGTTACGAGGCCCATCTCACACGCCTTACGGTAGAGCGAGGCGGCCTCCTGCTGAAGTCGAGGTGGCAAATTACCACGATCACGAATGAATTGCATCGCCTTGACCAGGTTACGGGACCGGCTCGACCGGGTCTTGCTGCGCTCGTCGATGACCGCCCGTCTGCGCCAGTCACGCAGCGCCTTGCCGCTGATACCATGCATACGCGCTCGGCCACCGAGCAGATCTCCACGGTCGATGCGTGTGTTGAGTCCCTTGTCAGATAGTGTGAGCGTCGAAGGCATCCCGACGCGTGAGCGATCGGGGCCGTCCCCGTGATTCACCCATTCTGCACGCGGGTCGATGACATGGTCCTCAACCACCAGTCCACAACCACCGCATACGACCTCTCCACGAATCTCATCGTCCTCCCAAAGCGTCGCACCACACTCGGCACACGGCTCGGAATGACCTACTGTCTTGCGTTCTTGAGATGGCCTCGCCGACGGCTCGAAGCCGTTGTGGCGCGTCCGCTCATTCCGCTCTGCCGCCTTATCCAATGCGACCTTCCTCTGCTTGTCGGATTTCTTCACTTCACAACCTCCGGTTAATTAGTTGTGTCCTCGCACTACTTATACTTGCCGAATCAGTGCGCTCAGGATCTAGATGGATTTGTTGCAACCTGAACAGGACACTGCAAGTCAATACAGGCTGACCCTTCTTGAATCAAGGGGAATTGGATAGAATCTGAATTAGACATTTGATAGACTGGACTTCATGTGGTTTCACCTCCATTGCGCGTCGCACGGGAGCCCGCGTATGTGCGAGGGTTCATGTGGCGGTCGCGGCCCCGACTGACTGCCCATGCCAGCCACTGTCGTACTCGGTGCCCAATGGGGTGACGAAGGGAAGGGGAAGTTGGTGGATCAGTTGGCAGCGGAGGCTGCTTGGGTAGCGCGGTTCCAAGGCGGGAACAACGCCGGGCACACAATCGTTGTCGGGGAGCGTGTGCTGAAGCTGCACCAACTTCCGTCTGGGATATCCCATCCGGGCTGCCAACTAGTACTAGGATCAGGCATGGTGGTCGACCCGTGGGTACTCGACGATGAACTACAGAAATGGGCTGACCTCACGGGGGAGCATCCGGAAGGGATTCGTCTGTGGATCTCCGAGAGAGCGCACGTCAATCTGCCCTTTCACCGGATGTATGACAGCGCGGACAGTCTGATAGGGACAACTGGAAGGGGAATCGGGCCGGCATATCGTGACAAGATTGAGCGGGTAGGAGTCCGCTTCTGCGAACTCGGAGCGCGCATCGGAGATTCGGAATGGTTGGATGATTCGGCGGCGCGTATGACAGCACAACTTGGTGTCCGCGGAGTCGCAGGAGGAATCAGTGCGGCTGAACTCAAAGAGTCGCTAGAGTGGGTCCTGTCACGCTTCGCTGATGCCATTGCACCGACCGGGCTGATGCTCGACCTTGCGCTGCGCCAAGATGAACAGGTGCTGCTTGAAGGAGCTCAAGGAGCACTTCTGGATATCGAACAGGGTACCTATCCATTCGTCACATCGTCAGTTACCTGTCGTGCGAACGCAAGTCACGGCGCTGGTATTCACCCAGGTCGCATCAACCGCGCCATAGGCGTGGTCAAGGCGTATACCACCCGTGTAGGCAATGGCCCGTTCCCAAGTGAGCTCGAGGATGATGTGGGGGCGTACATGGGTGAGAAGGGACATGAATTCGGCACGACAACTGGCCGACCACGCCGCTGTGGGTGGCTCGATATACCGCTGCTGCGCCATTCGCACAGACTGAACGGATTCGATGAAATCGCCATCACCAAATTGGACGTGCTCGGCGGTCTGGATGAATTGGAAATCGTGGTCGGATACGAACTCGATGGTCGTCCGCTGCGTGAACTCCCTGCCTCTGCTGATGATCAGGCGAATCTGACTTGTGTCACTGAGAGATTCCCCGGATTCCCCGCTATGTCGGATGACGAATGGATTGAACTCGCTCGCACGGCAAACGCCGAGGGGGTGGGCTTCAGCGCGCTTCCTGAAACTGCTCAAGCATATCTAGAACGCATAGAGGCGCTGTTGGAGATTACAATCCATTCTGTCGGTGTCGGACCAGACCGCGATGCGACCGTCATGCGAGCTGCGTGAGCGTCAGGGTGATGAACCAGAGGGGGTAGTCAGTCACATGAGCAACCGACCTAAGCGACGACGGATGCCCAAACCAAAGGGGCCACGACCCAAGAAGCGGGCACCAGGAGAGAAGATAGAAGGTGAACAGGAATGTCAGATTCCCGGATGCAAGAATTTCTCCGACAAGAACCTCGGAGGCAGAGCGATTTCCCGCGACAGCGCCGGTGATGTATGGAGCAGCCTAGAGATGGGCAAAGGTCGCGTCAGAGTCTGCAGAGTGCACTACAAGGAGTGGAAGAAAGAGCGCACTGACGATCACGACCGCGACTACTGGTGACCTGATTTCAGGTCAGACGCGGCGTTCCTTAGATTTCGGGCGCAGACCCTTGTATCCGCATCTGCGGCAACGTGTCGCCTTCATTCCGTTGCGAGCATTGCACTTCATGCAGATTCGCTTCTCAAGAAGACGCGCTTCAGCCTCGGGGAATCGGGCCATCGGGCCGCCGACCTGCTGCCTCTATTTAAGCGGCGCACACAGAACAAGACCGCATGACTGAGCCACCGAACAGCAAGATGAGCAGGGTTGATGGTTGAGGCAACAGTGATGGCCTCCGAGTGCAACCCGCAGTTTGGTCAGCATGCGACTCCTCAGGCTACCGGGCATCCATCACGATTCATCCTGCGTGGTCATCTCAGGCGATGAAGCGAGTGTAGTCATCGATCCCGGAACAAGCTGGTATCAATTGAACGTACGCGAACGTATCGAGGCCGCGCTCGACGAAATGCCTTCAGTGAGCGCAGTGCTGCTCACTCACCGCCATTTCGATACGGCTGGCGCAGCGAAGCATCTGGCGGAGATTTGGAGTGTCCCCGTGCGCATCCACCCTGCAGGCGCGGGAGCACTAGAAGGAGGAGATCTGCTAACCACCTGGGCGAGTCGATTCAACTCAGACATGCCAGTGACCGAAGTCATTCCACTCGAAGAATCCGAGCGCTTCGACTTGGGTGGAGTGACCATCACAGCCCTGCACCTCCCGGGACACACCAGCGATTCCGTTGGCTACTGGATTGCTGAACGAGGAGGACTCATCGCAGGTGACCTGCTGCCGAAACCCGGACACCCCGCCCGCTGGGATTTGCCGACTGGTTGCCTGCCCGACCTGCATACCAGTGTCGAGGCGGTACTCGAACTCAATCTGGAATCGATTGTGTGCGGACACGGAGAATCAATTCTGGGAGAGGAACAAGTCAGAACTGAACTGGAGCGACATCGCGATTTCCTCGCTGAATGCTTGGAAGAGGGTGGAGTTCGACCGTCTGGCTGGCCGCGGCCACATCCGACGTGCAATTGGCTCACGCCGGAGCCGGAGTGGCCTCAGTGAGACTCGACTGCCGGAGCGGACGCGAACTGGACACGTGGTCACCGTTCCAGTGACGGATGTGGCGCTCCCAGCCACAGTTTACGTGCAGTTGACCATCTACACAGCGTATGAGCGATACAGGGCCATCAACGCGGAACAGAGGAAGAACTCCTCCAGGAACATCATCGCCAACCGACAGTACCTGCCCATTCTGCAAGCCAGCAACAAGGCGCAGAGAGTCACCATTAGGCTGTGACTCCAAGGCGGTGACAGGTACATCACCTAGTTCGTGCGTGGAGAGCAGGTCCATCTGCGGCAGCATCAGCACACGCAGCGCACCGGACCGGTCGCCGATGAGGAGACGGTTTGCACGCTGCTGCGGGCCAATCAATGCAAGCATCGAGGTGGCAACGGCTGGAAGTACGATCTGGCGTGCAGCTCCACCGTTTGGTGTGAACACCACCAACCTGTTGGCGTGTGCTGTGATTATTCCTTCAGGGATTACGACGCTCCGGATTACGTTTGACGGCATGCACAGAGAGGCTCGCGTCCACACCACATGCTTTGCGCACGGAGGGTAGGGTGCTGGCTGAAAGTGAATCTACCCTCTGTGAGGCAGGTTCAGTTGTTGGTTTCGCCAAGCAGTTGCTCTAGTGCGGTGTTAATCTGCAGAATGAGCGTGCCGAACTCCATCGGAATGTTCGGGTCCTCGTAGAGTTCCTCGAGTCGGTTCTGGGTCATGGCAATGCGAATGTCCATCTCCTTGACCTTGTTGAGCAGCCAATCATCGACCACGTCGCGCGCACCCTTCCTGATGTTGCGAGGAACCTTGGAATCGTCTAACTGCAGAATAACCCCTGAAATTTGCTCCAGCCGCGCCTCGATGTCCATTGGTGTTGTCCCCCTGACTGCATGGTAGCACCCTTGCGAACCACGCCTCATTTATGGGCGTTCCCGGTGGCAGGCCCGACAGACATGCTGACACCTGAGCAAATTCTCTCGGCCAGCCGGCTGATTACACTGCTCTGTTGCCTCTCTGGGGCAGCCTATCTCGACCTCAAGACGCGGCGTGTTCCCAACGATTGGTGGATTACCTGGGCTAAACCCGCCCTGTTCATTCTCTGCCTCGAACTGTGGGTCACTGGGGCTGATTGGACAATCTGGCTGTCCGCCTCAGCCATGGTCGCCTACGCCTCCACCACAGTGATTGGTCGGCCGACACTCGCAGACCTCTCATCCGGATCACTGGAAGACTGGATGGTCTCCATCTGGTATCTGGTGGGTGGAATCGGACTCGCCGCCGGGTCAATCACACACGGAACCGTCCTGCTCGACCTGCTCGACGTGAGTTCAGGGGCCACTCAGCCGTACGACTTCGAGGTGACCGAAGCAGCATGGGCGTGGGGGAGAGTTCTGATGCTCGGACTTGTCCTGCTGTTCTTCGAACTCGCATATCATCTGCGCTTGCTTCACGGCGGCGCCGATGTGAAGGGGATGATGTTCGTAGCACTCTGTCTACCTTGGTGGAGTGCTATCCACTTCATCCCAGGGGGAATCACTCCTCCCGCTCTCTCACTGCTAATATGGGGGGCATTCGCCTTCCTCATACTACCTCTGTGGGTGTTCTTCGGTAACCTGCGCGCTGGGGATGCTGGCAACCTGCGCATGGCATGGCACGCTCGCCGGCTTCCTTTGGACCAGATACCTGGTCGGCACGTCTGGCTGCTCGACGAGGTGATGGAAACACCCGATGGCGAACGGACTGTCGTCAGCAGAACGCGACCCCAGCGTGGTGGAAAGGCGGAGACTGAGATAGAGAGGGTGCTAGAGGAACTCGCCGCGACCGGTGCCAAGAAGGCGTGGGTCACCGAGAAGTATCCATTCCTCGTCTTCCTGTTGGCAGGAACGCTGCCGCTGTTCCTGCTAGGGGATCCAGTCGGTCTACTGTTGACAGCACTCGGATTCGCTTGAATCAGAGTTGCGCAGCCCATGGCATGCCCGTGTTCGCTAATCCCAGACCAGAGTTCGACGTATCGAGTGCAATGAGTCCCACCTGGATATCGGGAGAGAACTGGTCGATTCCCCAGTTGAGCGCAGCAGCAAGGTCACCACCATTTCTCTGATGCTCCGCCGCCACACGATAGGAAAGCAGTTCCTCGATAATCGACTCGCCGATGCCCGTTGCGGCGACTCCGATGTTCGCATCGCACCAGAGACCAGAGCCCCACAGTGGAGTGTCACCGACTCTGCCTGGTGGTCTTCCTGTGCATCCGCCTGTCGAGGATGCCACCGCGAGTGCGCCACTCTGTTCACGCGCGATGGCTCCGACTGTGTCCGAGGCGATTGGTCGAGGTGACCCGACTACCGGCGCCCTCTGAACGCCCTTGCTGTCTGCCCAGGTGCGCGCACCCTCGCCCGCGAGCGCGTGGAATGGTTCGTCAAGCAACTCAGCCGCAACTAGAATCGGATTCGGCGTCTCCTCGATGGCCATCACCATTCCTAGCCGACCATCGCTTGTGGCGACCGCGGCATCGAGTTGGACGCTGCCATCGTCGCGCATTCGTCCCCCGGTTCCAGCATTCAGGCGGGTGTCGTCTTCCATAATCATCACAGCATCCAATACCGCCTGGAGAGCCGTTCCTCCAGAGGTGAGAACGTCCCACCCAGCCGCGCTGGCAATGTCCACACCTGGCTGGTCGCGTGCACCGTGTCCGGCACCCCCGTGACAGACCAGCGCCGGCTCCACCATATTGCACCCTCAAGGCCAGCAAACAGTCTCTGCCTTCAGGTTCTCGGCTCGCAGACACACGTGAATCGGTGCCCTTGCGGCCCGTCAGGCTGTCCGTGTGGTTGGGTCCGAGGTTAGGCTACCGACGATGCCACCGAGACGCTCGACCAGCGATACCTTGCGCTCGCCGGCAACCAGCGAGGCATCGAGGACATCGGTCAGGTTCTTGACCGGGATGACTTCGATTATGTCCTTGTACTCATCATCGATGAGTACGTCCTTCATGTTGGCTGTGGGGATTATCACGCGGCCGATTCCGCTCTTTGCCGCCGCCTCGATCTTGGCTGTCACTCCACCGATTGGGAGAACTTCACCACGAACTGACAGCGAGCCGGTCATCGCCATGTTCTGGTCGATGGGGACATCTTCGAGAGCTGAGATGATTGCCGCCGCGATGGTGATGCTAGCAGAATCTCCATCGACACCGTGAGTATCGACGAACTGGATGTGAATGTCGTAATCGGAGACATCCTTGCCGGTCAACTTCTTGATGAGTGCACTGACGTTGGTCACCGATTCCTTGGCCATGTCCGACAGTCCACCTGTGGCGTAAATGCTACCTCCGGTCTTGTGCGACGGGGTCACCAACGCCTCTACGGGGAGCATGACTCCACTGAAATCTGACATTCCAGTGTCGGCGCCGAGAACTGCCAGACCATTCACTCGACCCACTCGTTCTCCCGAGTTCACGAGCATTGAGTAGTCGGACCGACGCTCTATCATGCGGTCCGCCACCTGCTGCTCGAGCGGACGAGCGATGCGCCTGGCGGCGAGCACGTGGCGGGACGATGTGATGTCACATCCCTCCTCGCAGGCGAGGTCACCCGCAACACGTACGAGTCCACCCAGTTCGCGCAGGCGCAGGGTGAGTTTGCCTCGACGACCGGCGCGACGCTGTGATTCTCGCAGGACCACTTCGATTGCCGACTTGTCAAAGTGTGGAATCGGATTGCCCGTCTTCTTGCCCATCTCATTCTTGACCTCCTGGGC
>CAXEUS010000256.1:0-2807 GCA_963999385.1 uncultured Candidatus Poseidoniales archaeon
GCTTCGGATGCAGAGATTAAGCGGGCGTATCGCAAACTAGCGCGGCAGTACCATCCTGATCGTAATCCGGGAGACGCAGCCGCCGAGGAGCGCTTCAAGGCCATTCAAGCCGCACATGAGCAGGTCGAATCGCCTCAGAAGCGACGAGAGTACGATGAACAGCAGCGAATGCGGAATATGTTCGGTGGTGGTGATTTAGGCAATACCGAGTTCAATTTCGAGGGTGGCGCTCCCGGAGGAATCGAGGACATCATCGCCCAATTCTTCGGCGCTCGCGGCTCGCGAGCACCACCCGGAGCCGGTGGTGGCGGTGTCATTTTCGACCAGCAAGGGAGAGTGAAGGCCGGTTCCAGCCAGTCAAGCGGTAGGTCGGCAGGAAGCGGGAAGGTGATTGAAGCACCCCTGGATCTGACCATCGATGAGGCGCTCGCGGGTGGAGATAAACAGTTCAGTATCTCACGGCTGAAACGGTGCAAGGATTGTCGCGGTGGTGGCTGTGTGTCCTGCGAGGGTAAGGGGGTGTACCGCCGAACGAGCAAGGTCACGGTGAACGTTCCCCTCGGAGCTGAACATTCGTCTGTCATGCGTCTCAAGGGGATGGGTCACGAGCACCCCCAGGGTCCATCTGGAGACTTGTTGCTGACAGTGCGCATCGATGCCGACGAAGGACGTCGTTGGGAGGACGGACGAATCGTCCAGACAGTCGAGATTCCCTACAGCACGATGTTGTTGGGAGGTGAGGTGAGCCTACGTACCCCGACGGGGAAGTTGGTGGAGGTGAAGGTTCCTCCATCCACCCAAAGGGGTGACCGACAGCGCCTCAAAGGTCTGGGTTACGCTGATGGCCATCTGGACATCGAATTCGATCTCGTGGCTGCTGATGACCTGACTGCGGCCCAACTTGCTTTGTTGGAACAACTACGAGATAGTGGGCTGTAATCTCTCTCGGACCATTCAATAGCCGATGTTCTCCAGACCGGTTCGGGTGTGCGCGTGCGAGACTTCAGCCGGGTAGCCGAAGTGCTCCTTCCTCGCCGCAAAATGGCTCACGTTGTGGTCGCGCTTGTCTCGTTGCTGATGCTCCCTGGCATCGCGGCAATATTGGAACCAATTGACATCGAATCTTACAATCTGGACTCTCCAGAACTGGAAGCACAAGAGATTGCAGGTGAGAAATTCAACAGCCGTGACACTACGATTGGCTACATGGTCATCCTGCGCGAACAGGGTCGCATAGAATCTCCACCCGGACTGGAATACGTCGACGAGGTGCATTCGTTTAGTGGCGTGGGCGCAGGAATCGAGGAGCCGGAGGGTGGAGTTCTCAATCTGACTGTCCTGCGGGAGATGGAACTCAAGATTACCGCCGCCAGATCAGATCCGCTGGAGCCCTACTTCATGCCGCTCATATCCGATGTTACAGTCACTCAGGTGGATGGCATACTATCGCTGCCGCAGGTGATGGACGACTTCATGGCTAACAGGTCGATTCTCACCCGGACCACAGTCGATGTCTATGGTCACGTGCAACCCCCTCGAACTAACTGGACAGATTGTGGGGAAATGGAGTGCCTGCTCTACCACGACAGCAACCTCACTCAGGATCACGTCGACCTCGCTGCCGCGCGCATGGCTAACAATAGCGACGGTGCTTTCCTGCGCTGGCTAAGTCACGATCGTGCCTTTCTTCCCGACCCCGATGGAGTAGCCATAGGGCCTGTGGGGGGTACGTTGACTGAGGGAGAGGGATTCGTTGGGGCGGACTGGCAAGCCGGTCGTTGGTCGGCGGGAGCATCTTGGATTCTCGTGCAGTTGGATCAGGATGCACTGGAACTCGATGGTTGGACGTTCGATTGGGCTGAAGCACGCGCCGAGGATGCATACGAATGGGACGGAGTGAGACTGCGAACAGTCCCACCGAGCCATGACTCACAATTCTGTCTCAATTCCTCCATATCGGGAGATGGTCCATGTGCGGCCGAGTGGTCAATCATCTCGCTTGAGCACCACATGCGTGAGTCAGACAATCAACTGGTGACGATGGCGGTGGCCGAGGGAATCAACGTAGAGGTGAACAAGGAACTGAAGGAGAGTATCAGTTTGATCGTTGGCATGGTGCTGGCGATTGTGGTTCTATTGTGGGCTAGTCTCAGGCGTTGGTCGGATGTAGGGGTGGTTTCAATCTCACTCGGATTGTGTCTGCTGTGGATGCACGGGCTGATTGGCTGGGGGATGATAATTGGCAACTCAATCGGTCACCCATTCATCGAACGTAGTCAATTCTCCAACCTATTACCTATTCTAATTCTAGCTCTAGGTATAGACGACAGCCTGCATGTACTGCACCGCTACAAGGAGGAGCGGCGTGCTGGGTTAACACCTCATTCCGCTGCTGATGTCGCTCTGACTAGGGTGGGTCGAGCGATAATGCTCACCACATTGACGACCATGGCAGCCTTCGCTGCCAACCTCACCTCTGACATCCCCGCTCTGAGGTCATTCGGTACTGAAGCCGCCTTAGGTGTTGGTTCTGCATTCGTTCTTACAGGGATGTGGGCGCCTCTCCTGCGCCTTGATATTGATCTGTGGATGGCAGGCAGAGGGAGGTTGGAGGAGGAGACCGGTGATCGTGTTCACTTGGTGCCGAGCCATTGGTTGGCTAAGGTAGCCGGTGTATCTGCAGTGTGGGCGATTTCGGTGTTAGTGGCAGCGTTGCTTATCACCGCTCCCGCAGCTTGGGTAATGAAGGATCTTGAGGGTGATTTCAAGGTGGAGGATTTCTTGGATGAGCGTTCTGATTTCGCTAC
>CAXEUS010000257.1:0-5255 GCA_963999385.1 uncultured Candidatus Poseidoniales archaeon
CATGTTCTCCGAGGTCAACTCAGGTGGCTCGTTTGCCTCGAAGGGTGCATCGGTAGCATCAGCCAGTACTCGATGTTCCAGTTGTCCCCTCAGACCATCAGGCAGGCTCGCCAGCGCTACCCTTGTCTGCAGTTGCTAAAAATCCACCACTCTTTCGACGATACGGTGTTCAGCCCCACTGCCACAATGGGGGCAGGAACTGCTTGCAGTGCCAGAAATTCGACCGAAGCAGATGGCACATTCCGCACAGCACAGAACAAAGTTCGGGGCGACTGGCTTGTCGGTAGACTCACTCATCGCCAGACCTCGACTACCATCACAGGTCGAAGCTGACGTCATCTCTCTTCCGTTGCGTCCGCTTGGATGCGACTGGCTTCGCTTCGCCAGCGCTACGGGTCAGCCCACGCACCCTACCTGTAGCACCGGTTGATTGGAACCTGAGGCTATCGGGGAGAATCAATCCAGCAATCGCACAGCCATGATGATCTTCCGCCACGGTCACCTCATCCACCGCCATCTCGTGCGAAATCACTTCTAGGTCCCGACTTGCCAACTTTCGCTTGAGAGTCAGACGCAGCAGTGACTCCGTCTCCTCGTAGGGCATTTCGGTGGACACGGTAGCAACTATTCCACATTCATCACCTTCGGGCGTGACTGCTAGCGCCCATGAGGCTCCAGCGGATGCTGTTCCGCCATCCTCAGCAGTAGCCACCGCCAGATGGCATTCTACAAGCGACCCCATTGGGAGCGATTCTGGTTGTGTTGGTGCGAATCCGATGGGGAGCATGGCACCTTCGACGCGTATCAGGCGGGAGTCGCCCAATCCAAGTTCGACGAGGCATTGGTCGAACGCATCCTCAGTGGTGGCTCCCCATGATGACACGGCTGTCATCAGCCAGCCGGGGCACGAGCCGCGCGGTCCGCGCGGACCGCTGTCGATGGAGAACTCGGCCATATCTAACCCCAAATGGGCGGAGTTCATAGAGGGGACGGAAGGGTCCGCGTCTGATGGACTCCCGCAGACTGGTACCGTTGTTGGTTGGCGGAGTGCTGGCTGTCATCGCCGCCGCGCTACTCGCAATCGATGCTGGAGGTGCTTCGATTGAGGCGTGGGCTGTGCTGTTCGGTTACGGCCTTCTAGCGTTGATTGTTGCGCAATTACCCTCCCAGTCAGGTGCATCTGACTCGTCTCGCGCATCGACTATGGGCTCGGGAGGTAATTCGAACATTCAGGGAAATACGAGTTCATCCAATAGTCGCGACGAACTCCCTGACCCTCACGAATCAGGATTCGACGCACCGCTAACATGAGGCGAGGTCTAGGACTGAAGCGTGCTTCAGGAAAGGCGGAGCGTCTCGAGGTTACGCGGAGCGGTGCAACGCACCTTGTACGTGTCACGAATTGACCTACTGAACTCAGCGCATATGCGTTCGTCGCCGTGATGACAGATGATTAGCCGTGGCTTGGGATTAATCTGACCGACATAATCCATCAATTGTCGGCGGTCTGAGTGGCCGCTGAAACCGTCGATAATCACCATGTCGCAGTTCATCTCGACCATGGTGGTGCGGCCGTCGTCATTGAGTGGCACCGATGCCGCCCCTGACTGCAGTTTTCGGCCCAAGGTGCCTTCAGCCTGGTAACCGACGAAACAGAGAGTGTTCAGCGATTCGGGCGCCCAGTTCTTCAGATACTCAACAATTGGGCCGCCGGTCATCATCCCGCTGGTAGCCAGCACGATACATGTTCCGGGGTCGCGTAGCACACCTTCACGTTGCTCGCGATTCTCCACCTGTCGGAACCAACTGGATGAGAACGGATTGGTCTCATCATCCTTGAGCACCGCCTTGCGCAGTTCGGCGTTGAGGTAGTCGGGGTGACTCGAGTGGATTGCCGTGGCCTCATTGATCATTCCGTCAAGCCAGACCGTGACTGGTTCACATTCACCCGACTTGAACAATTGGTCGATGGCAATCATGACCTCTTGACTACGACCCACCGCGAACACGGGGAAGAACACCTTGCCACCGCGCGCAAGAGACCGTTTGAGGAGGTCATGTAGTTCCTGCGTGGCCTCCAATCGTGAAGGCTGGAACGAGTTGGCGCCACCGTAAGTCGATTCAATGACAAGTGTCTCCACTCTCGGGAAGCGTACGTGAGCAGCCTCGTAGAGCCACGATTTCTCGTACTTTATGTCTCCACTGAACACGATGTTGTGATGCTTCATCTCATCGCCGATGTGCATGTGAACTGATGAGGAACCGAGGATGTGGCCTGCGTTGTGCAGTGTCATCTTGATGTCCGGCGCGATGTCCGTAATCTGACCCCATTCAACGTCGATTACGTGTTTCATCATCTCTTGGATATCTTCCAGAGCGTACGGTGGGGTGCGGCCTTCTGCCTGTGCTACCTTGATGAAATCCATCTGCAGCATCGTCATCAGGTCGCGCGTGGGGGGAGTGCAGTATACCGGTCCACGATAATTGTACTTGAAGAGCACCGGCAGCATTCCTATGTGATCAATATGTGCGTGGGTGATTACTACCGCGTCCAATTTGTCTGGGGGCAACACCTCGGGTGCGTCGAAGTAGGGCATCCACTCGGATTCCTTGCCGGGCTTCGCCCCACAATCCACCAATACTCGACTCTCGTTCGTAGTCACAAGATGCATCGCCCGCCCAACCTCGCGATATGAACCAAGGGCTGTCAGGCGAACCCAGTCTTGGCCGGGTCGCTTGGGCCGGTAGACATTGGTACCAAAGCGGCGCAGAATCTGCTTGCGCTCGTCGGCATTGTCCAAACGGAAGCGGTTGATGTCTCGCGCTGTCCGACTGGCAATCGGAGGGGCTCTCTCGATGCGCGCACTCCAGCCAATTTCATCGCGCAGTTTCTTCAGGTGGGCGCCGCGCTTGCCCACGCCTACACCAGGGTCGCGGCATTCAATAACCACCTCACTGATGGCCGGGTCAAACCAAATGTTCTGGACCAATGCATCGGACGGAATGATATTCCTGATGGCGTCAGTGGAGTCTTCGATGCTCAACAGCAAAGAGGGGTCTGGTCTAATCTCCACTCTGCGTTTGATTTCCTTTGAGATTCTGCCTGTCAAACCGTCCTCTTGGAATCGTGCAGGCTCCTTTGTGATGATGGCTATGCTGGCCGCTTCCAAATCGACCTCGTATTTGATGCCCCTAGGAACCAATTTGGTAATCTTGTCCTTGATCTCTTTCAGTGTCAGCCTCATTCTGGAACCTCCCTGTCGTTCAACTGCAACCCGGCGAGCAGCCTCGTTGCGACCATGGCCGCTGATGGCGACTGTGTCGCCGGGAACAGAATGTTGATTTCGTCCTCAGATGGAATTGAGCAGAGTATCCTTCTCTGCAAGTGAGAGCAACTGGAAGCCATCCTTCAATGTGATGACAGCTAGATCCATGCCGTTGCCGCTGGCGGAATCTCGTTGGCTCGATGCGAGCAGGGATCGTGCGGTGACCTTCAGCGCGTCATTACGTGTCATACCCTCCTTGAATTGGTCTTCGAGTACACCATACATGTACGGTGATCCGGAACCAGTCGCACAATATGTATCTGGAATAGAACCGCCTGCTGAATCAATCGAGTAGACGTGCCCGCCCTCTTCATCGACTCCGGCGATGAGGAGCTGAACCCAATAAGGAGCGTAACGCCTGCCTGAGAGGATGTTCGCGGTCAGCGTCGAGGCCGCCTCGACATCCATCTTGGTGTCTCTCTTCATCTCGAACAGTGCAATCTCAGCGGCCAGAATCCGCGCAAGCACTTGTGCGTCTCCGACAAGTCCTGCGGTCGTCAGCGCGATGTTCTCTGAGATTGAGAACAACTTCTGCACGTTCTTGTTAGCGATGAAATGGCCCATCGTCGCCCGGTGGTCTGCACCCACAACAACTCCATCTTTGAAGCAGATGCCGACAGTGCTCGTGCCTGTCTTCATGGTCTCTAGTGTCGAATCCATCATTCTCTCCTCCGCTTCCGCCGTCCTTGAAGGTTCGCTAAGGGCAGGAATCCACCCCAAGCAGCCGTTGCGACCGGCCGACCCTATTTCAATCCGCCGAACTCATTCCAGAGATGTGCACATCTTGCGCCCAATGGTTGATGGAGGGCCATGTCCACAGGTCGTCTGAGGAAGATGAGCGAAGAGGAGGAGGAGCCGCGCTGGCTGAACGTACCGAGTATCGAGCCGGGGCCTCTACAATCACCCGACCCAGGACAAGTCTACCATGACCTCGGTTCACTCTACCCAGATGCCCCAGTCCAACGCCATCCTCAAGAAGTGGTGATTCGCCGAGCCGTGCTGCATGATGTCACAGGACTCGAGGTTCTGCTCGATTGGGCTGCTGATGGCCATGTCGTGATTATCGAGTTGCGTCGTATCATCGACCGAGATTTCGAGTTGACTACAGCTGTGGAACAACTGTCTAACTTCGTAGAGGGTGATCTTGGTGGTCAACTGGTACAACTGGGAGAGGAACGTATCCTTCTGCTACCACCCGGGTTCAGAGGCGTGCCGGGACTAGAAGCGGAATCATTCGAATCCAACTGACCAGCATGAGGTGAGGGGATGCAGAGCAAGGTGAACTATCCCTGTCCATCATGCGGCGCTGTCCACTCATTGACCATGTTCTCTCTCGCCGAGGAAATTCCCTATTTTGGAGAGCACACCCAAGTGACGCTGTCATGTGTTGAATGCGGGTGGAAGCAGGCTGATTTCATCCCGGCGCAGGAACGAGACCCGTGTGCGATGAGTCTGATGATGAAGGACTCCAGCACGCTGGAAGCACGAGTAGTGCGCAGTTCATCTGGGACGGTAAGGATTCCCGAACTCGGGCTTGAGGCAGCTCCGGGAAATCATTCGACTGGCTATGTGTCGAACATCGAAGGCGTTTTGCAGCGCTTCATCGACATCATCGAGATGCTGCTTCGGCAGGCGGAAAGAGACATCAGCACCGATGACCCTGATCGAGGTTCTGCTCAGAGCAGTCAGCCGCAACTGCAGGAACTGCTCGGCATCCTCCGCGCGGCCCGTTCAGGCGACCTTGCGCATCCTCTGACGGTGGAATTGCTCGACCCGCATGGACACAGTGCCATCCTGCACGAAGAGGTGCATTCGAGGCCATTGACAGATGACGAACTCGACACTCTCGAAGTAGGCCCCACTGCATTGATTCTGAACCGCGATGATTGAACGAGGAACAACTCCTGTTCACAACCAGCAGTCGATGAG
>CAXEUS010000258.1:0-21958 GCA_963999385.1 uncultured Candidatus Poseidoniales archaeon
ATTCGTCTACTCAATGCGCGAGGAAACGCGCTTTACTATCTAGAGCGCTATGGCGAGTGCATAGAAGCCTATCACAAGGCGATGTCAATCGATCCCAGCGGCGTAACCGGGGCCACACTCTACAACATGGGAACTGCCTATGGAGAAGTCGAGAGATTCCAAGACGGAATCAAATGTTTTGAGCAGGGTCTATCGAAGAAGCGGGCTGAACCGCTAACTGGTAATGAAGCGGACATGGCGAAGGAACAGATTCGACGCTTCCGCAAGTTGCACAAAGAGCAAGGTAAGAAGTTGAAGCGACTTGCTCGGGTGTCTGGTTGAATCAGTCTGAACGAGAAACACTGACAGCCACTGATTTGCTTGTTGGCGTGTTGCTTCCTTCTGCCACTGACTCGAGTGGAATCAGTACGTTTGCCTCTGGGAAATAGGTGCAGATGTTCCCTTCTGGTATCTGGGCGGGAACGACCTTCCATCGCGCGGCCTGCCGTTCAACACCTTCGAAGTGAGAGGTGATATCCACCTCGTCCCCTGCCGTGAGATTCAGTGAGGAGATGTCGTCACAATTCATCAACACGATTCGTCGGGCCCCGTAAATCCCGCGATAGCGATCATCATTACCGTAGATTGTGGTGTTGTACTGGTCGTGGCTTCGCACAGTCATCATAGTGAACTGGCCCGAAGATGCCACCGGTTCTGGGAAAGGATGAATCGTAAACTTGGCCATCCCAGTGTCCGTTGGAAACACCGGTCCGTCACGTGGTCCATTGGGGAGGTAGAACCCTCCATCCTGGGAGACCCGGGCCTCGTAGTCATCGAATCCAGGAATCACCTGCTCGATTAGCGAACGGACGCCAGCATAATCCCGAGCATGTTCTTGCCATGGGAACGGAGAATCACCGAAAGACGCATTTCCCATACCACATACGATACTGACCTCAGAGCGGAGATGAGGAGATGCGGGTTTTAGACTGCCACGACTGGAATGAACGACACCCATTGAATTCTCGACCGTGACGAACTGTGCACCTGATTCCTGCTCGTCGATTTCAGTTCTCCCCATGCATGGCAAAATGAGAGCCCTGTTCCCCGTCACTAAGTGACTGCGATTCAGTTTGGTGGAGATTTGTACCGTCAAATCAACCTGTGTGATTCCTTCGGCAACGGCCTCGGTATCCGACATCGCCGACAATAGATTACCTCCCATGGCCATCAGCAGGCTCACCTTTCCAGCGCGCATCGCCTTGACCGCCTCGACAGTATCCAATCCCCCTTGCTCAGGAGCTGAAATTCCGGTGGCTTTGTTCAGTGCAGCAATGAAGGTTGATTTCGGGTGGTGATCGATTCCTACTGTACGGTCTCCTTGCACGTTTGAATGCCCGCGTACAGGGCATGCTCCCGCACCTGGTCTACCGAAGTGCCCACCCATGAGCAGCAGATTGGCAATCTCTTGGATGACAGGCACCGAGTTGCGATGCTGAGTGAGTCCCATGGCCCAGCAAATGATCATCCCCTTCGATGCAGCAATCGCCTCTCCTACCCGTTCAATGTCATCTCGATCGACACCGCTTCCTGAGACTATCTCATCCCAGGTAGTCGTCTCGATAGCAGCCGCGAAATCATCGAAACCCTCGGTATGCTCATCGATGAACTTTCGATCGATGGATTTTCTATCGAGAACAACCTTGCACAGACCCTTCAGAAGATGAGCGTCGCCACTGACTCGCACCTGTAGATGCTCGTCAGCGATGCGCGTACCGCGGCCCAGCATACTGAGTGGCTGCTGAGGATGCTTGAACCGACCCATGCCAGTTTCAACCAACGGATTGATGCTGACAATCGATGCACCTGCCCGCTTCGCTTCTGCCAGCGCTGTGAGCATCCTAGGATGATTGGACCCGGGATTCTGACCCATGACGAGAATCAGGTCAGACTTGGAGAAATCCTCCAGTTTCACAGTCCCTTTACCAATCCCGATTACTCGACTCAGCGCATATCCACTGGACTCATGGCACATGTTTGAGCAGTCAGGGAGATTGTTGGTACCAATCTGTCTGGCCAATGTCCCCCACAGAAACGCCGCCTCATTACTAGTACGCCCACTAGTGTAGAGCACTGCTTCGTCAGGGTGTTTCAATGTTTGAATTGAATTAGCTATCATCTCGAATGCGGCTTCCCATGAAATCATCCGGTAGTGGCTAGAGTCAGATTCCAATACCATCGGATGGGTTATTCGACCCTGCTTGTCAAGCCACATGTCGTCCTTGCGACTCAACTCCTCCACTGACATACGGGAGAACAAATCCGGCGTCACTCGCTTCTTGGTAGCTTCAGTGGCGAACGCCTTTGCCCCATTCTCGCAGAACTCGAATCCGCTACGATGTCCATCTGGATCAGGCCAGGCGCAACCCGGGCAGTCATATCCATTGAAACGATTGACACTGCGCATAGTCCTCCATGTTCGACCCAGTCCCGCTTCTGCTATTCCGTAACGAAATGACTTGGTGACCGCCCCAATTCCCGCAGCCACTTCCTTCGGCTTTGAGAGACGCATATGTTCTCGGACGACTGGTGCTATTGCGAGCACGTCCCGGCGCATCTCCCCCCCTCCCATGGTATGCCTCGACCCGTCGGCCCCGTCCCGCCTCAAATCGGTTGGGGCGTCAGTAAGTGTTGTTCTGCAGAAACACAGATTATCATTCACTATCAGAAGATAGGCGCCAAGCACCTGAATATACGTTGAAGCGCTGTTCAGAGAGGAACCCAACCAGCGTAATTCCACGTTGACGGGCTAATTCGACTGCCAAACTGGAGGCGGCCCCGATACCAGCTACTACTGGAATACCGGCCATCGCCGCCTTCTGTACGAGTTCGAAGGCCAAGCGTCCAGAGAGCAGTAGAATGCTGCTCGAGGCGGGTAGTTCATCTTCCAAAAACAGGTGTCCGACCACCTTATCGACAGCGTTGTGACGACCTACATCCTCGCATGCGAGGAGAAGTTTGCCCTCCCGATCGAACAGCGCTGCTGCGTGCAGACCTCCTGTCTTTTCGAAAGTGTCCTGAACACTCTTTAGACGGTCTGCAAGTGAACCTAGCAAGTCGCTTGATACCTTCAGATAGTCTCTGTCTATTTCGGGTGGTTCGTTCGCTGTGATTGCTTCTATAGACGCTCTGCCACACACTCCGCAACTAGATGTAGCGTAGAAGTGACGCTTCAGATGTTCGATGTCGAACGTACCCATTTCGGACAGCCCAACTGTCACCCTACCCGAATCCACCTCGATGTCAGTAATCTGTGAGCGCTCGCGAATCAATCCCTCGCCATGAAGGAATCCAACAGCGAGAGCAGCGTCGTCCCCTGGCGAGCGCATCGTGATCGATATTGGTTCTGTAGACCCTTCGTTACGAACCCGGAGTTCTAGGGGCTCTTCCAAAGCAAGTGAATCCATACTTGGCTCTAGCACCCCTCGTTCCCAACGCTGGATGGGAATGTTTCGCCACTCCTCCTCTGACATCTGCTCACCTGAATCATCAGGGTCGACGGGCGATGAACGCTTCGCAAGCGAATCGGCCGGGTGGCGTTTGCTTCAAAGCAGACTGGCGGGTCGCAATAGGCATGGGTGACGCACAATTCAGCGTAATCGACCGTCTGGTCGACAGTGGACTCAAACTGAAGGAGGCGGAAGTAGTGGTCGCACTGGCCCAGTCCAAGCCACTCAAGGCCAGCGAGATTGGTCAGCTGGTCGGCATTACTCGTATGGACGCATACAACACATTGCGGCGTCTGCAGGACCGGGGGCTGGTGATGACGACGGTGAACAAGCCGATGCGCTTCACGGCCCTGCCAATCTTCGAGGTGTTCCAGAACTTCATTTTTGAAGAGGAGGCGGAACTCCGGAGACTCAAGACGCACCTGTCAGAACTGGAGAGCGGCGTCACGGCCAGTCAACACATGATGGATAATTCTCAAGCAGAACCTAAATTCTCCGTGGTGAAGGAGCGAACCTACATCCAAGCGGCGATGGAGCGACTCATACAGGATTCTGAGACTCAGGTATGGCTTATGCTCGGTCGCTGGGGCATCATGCATCTGGTCAAGACCGGCGCATTAGCCGCAGCTAACGAAGCGAGTCTGCGAGGAGTCTGCGTTAGGGTGCTATCCACACTTGATGAACGCACACTCAAGTTCTACCGTGAACTCGATGACAGCATCGAAGTGCGTCATTGTGAATCGTTCTCACTCCATGGGTGCATCGTCGATGATGAGGTCGCCGTGCAGATCCTGACGATGGAATCGAATCCCGTCGGGCGCGGACGCGAGGATGCAGCACTGGTCATCGAGGCGACCGAGTTCGTCGCGGCTCAGGCGGAACTGGTCGCGGCGAGTTGGGGCAACGCCGCTTCATTCTCAGCTGCCCGCACCCGCCTTGAAGATGGGCAGATTGTCGAGCCACTCAAAGTGACTCTGGGCGGAGGTTCGTTCTATCAGCGTCTGAAGGAACTGGTCGCCAGCAACTACCAGGATCAGCATCCGGCGAGCATTGGATGGACCAACTCCATCCTGCGTAGAGGTAGTGAAGTGCTCTCTCCCGAACCGACCCTGCCGACCTTCGAAGCACTCGGAATCGACACCTCCGAAGTGTTTCGCTCCGTCGGTCGTCGCATAGGTGAGGAGATCGCCATAGAACTGCAGGATGTTGCAGACGATGACGGATTCTGGGCCGACCTGTCGCACCAATGGCAGGAGTTGGGCATGGGTGAACTCGTCGTCGAAGGTGATCCGCCCACGAGTATTCGCGTGATTGACTCGGGTTCGTGCGGCGGAGCCCCAAAACTTGGAGGGCCGTTCTGCCACCTCGACGAGGGTATTCTCGAAGGCATAATCCAGACTCGCTTCGGAGTGAGTGCCAGCGCGGTGGAAAGGGAGTGCACATCCACCGGCGACAACCATTGTCACTTCGACATCACGTTCGCACAATTGGATGTGTGAATGAAACGAGGATTAATCAGGGGTCGACCACAGCCGTAAGGTGAACAGCACATGAGCATTCTTGGCGATGGCGGCGGCATCTCTCTCCCTATGGGTGACAATGTCCAGGTGGTCGAGGTGACCCTGACCATCACTGACGCTGCCGCTGGGCGCCTGCGCGACGTGCTCGCTGAGGAAGCAGGAGAGGACCTTGTGCTGATTATCACGACTCTCTCGGGAGGTTGCTCAGGCCACCTCTATGACATGCAGGTCGCCGAGCGACCCGATGACTCCGGATTCCAGCACCTCGATGTCGATGGCATCGGGGTCTCGGTGCACAACCGGGACAGTGAGAGACTGAATGGCATCCAAGTAGACTATGTGGACACGCTCATGGGTGGCGGATTCAAGATCGAGAACCCCAATGCCGACCGTGGCTGCGGCTGCGGCAAGAGCTTCGGTTGAAGTCGTAGGAGGGCCGCGCATGGGTGATTCGCGCCCGACCGGCCCGATGTGGTTCGAGCGCGCCTCCTGCTCTCGAACTGTGCTCTCTGGTGCTGACGCGGTGGACCTGTTGCAGCGCATCACAACCAACGACCTCGAAGAGATGAGTGCCACAGACGTGCGCAACACCTGCCTGACCGATGCCAACGGCAGGATGCTCGACCTTCTCTCCGTGTGGCATCTCGGCACGGAACTGCTGCTTATGGGCAGTGAGGATCAGGGCGAAGTCCTGAGAGCACATCTGGCTGATGCAGTTTCATGGAAGGACGATGTGCAGGCGGCAGATGCGGATGGAGTCCTGACCCTGCTCACTTTGGTCGGCGAAGGAGTCGATGACGTCGTCTGTCACATGGTTGGCGAATTACCCGAATCAGGACGCTGGCTGATGGGGGAAACCTGCTGGTGTGCACGGCCAGTGCACAAAGGAGAGGTGGACTGCTGGGACATCGTCTTCCAAGCTGGTAACCGACAAGAGGTGCTCTCTCTGTTATCGACGCATGGCGTGTCCAGAGCTGATGAGCACGCATGGCAGCAGGAGAGAGTTTCCCGTGGATGGCTCGAAGGCGGGCGAGAGGTGAACGGCACGGTTATTCCACTGGAACTCGACTTGTGGGATTCAGTTTCGTTCGACAAGGGCTGCTTCACCGGCCAGGAGATTCTAGCACGTATGGAGAGCCGCGGTAAACTCGCCCGTACTCTCGTCGGCCTGAGTTGCAGTGCTGAGCCTACCCTCGGAAGGCAGCATACCGAGGCGGGCTCTGTCGTGGTCACCAGTTCTGTCGAGCACTCGCGACTCGGATGGATATCCCTCGCCTTGGTTCGTCCGTCCACCATGGAAGATGACGGCAAGTTCAGCATGCTGGGTGATGCAGGTGAGGTCGAGGTGGAGGCCTGCATTCTCCCGTTTCGCTGAGGGTCAATGCTCAGAGTTACGCTTGGGCTTCTCTGGCGGCAATGTGACGAGCCCCTCTTCAACAAGAGATGGTAGGGCCATCAGGTCCTCGAAGCGGATATTGGCCTCGCGTGACTGCTCAGGGAACCCATGGTCGTTGTCGACGAACTCCTGTAGAGTGCAGATGTAGCGTAGGCTGAGGCTGCCGTCGCGGTCGCGAGTGTACGAATATAGTTCCGGCTTCTCAAGTGCTATTATCTGCTCATGGAACACGTTGCGGATGTGTTCTCTGCGACGGTTGGCGGCCCATTCAATCAGGGCGGCCACGATGGTACAGGTGTAGATCACGACCATCATGCTGATGGCGAACAAAACCGGCTCGTGCAGCCCCTCGCCCGGATTGGTGAGGGTTAGGAACACCTGTCTGCTCAGCAGCAGGAGCAGGCCGAGCCCGACAACCGGCGTCAACAGGTCCTGCATGATTGCCTCGAGAGGCAGCAGGCGACGTTTGGCGTTGTCAGCAAACGCCAGAGCACTGTCGATGGCGACCGAGGTGATGATCGCCAGACAGGCGAGAATCAGGTAGATTCCAGCTGCAAGCGCCAGGGCGAGTTTGTCTGGCAGGTGCAGGTAATGGACGACCAGATAGGCGAACAGGCCTAGGAACACAGTGGTTGGCATCCGATGCAAACCCTTGATCCATGCATCCCCCCCATGCGCTCCGCGGTCGAGTTTCGGCACACCGATCAACTGCCACTCAGTGAACCGCTTGATAGTGCGCACGATTCCGGACAGGCCGCCCTTGTCGATGAGAATCCACTCGGTCAACCTGAGAAGAGGCAGCAGAGGCAGTATGAGGAAGACAGCCACCAGCGATAGAATGGGCCAGAGTATCATCGAAGGAAGCAGCAGGAAATGCAGCAGCCGCATGGGGTAGAGTATGTCGCTCTCGATTCTGCCCTGTTCCTCGGTGCTCAGACCGTTTCTGCGGCTCGCCTTGTCGAGAGATGAGCGGAACAACTCCAATGGGTGCCCGTGGTTGAGGACGCCTGCCACCATCTTGCGATATTCTCGGTGCTTCTTCTGTGGCAGGATACGCTTTCTCCAGTAGTGCTGGGCTGGGAATGCGAACAGCATCGGAGCGACCAGTAAGCCCAGTACCAGCAGCAGGACCTCGGGGTCGTCCACGTACTGCATGGGAGGTGCCGTGACGCCTCGCGGTCATCAAAGGGATGGTCCGTCAGCGAGGAGCCGCTCAAATCGTCGAAGAATTCACTGAGTTGCAGCGTAGTTGTCGTTCACCGCATCCCAATCTACGACGTTCCACCAGGCGGCGAGGTAGTCAGCGCGACCCGGTCCGTATTTCTTGTAGTAGGCGTGCTCCCACACATCCACTCCGAGAATGGGAGTCCCACTTCCATCCATCAATGGATTGTCCTGATTGGGACATGAGGTGATGGTAAGCGAGCCATCTCCGGTGACCATCAGCCACGCCCAGCCACTGCCGAAGCGAGTCATCCCTGCTTTGTTCAGTGCTGTCTGCATCTCCTCTAATGACCCGAAGGCGTCGTTGATGGCGTCAGCGAGCGCCCCAGTTGGTGAACCCCCTCCGTCAGGTGACATGACGTTCCAGAAGAAACAGTGATTCCAGTATCCTCCACCGTTGTTGCGTACTGCAGCATTGTCGTTGTGATTCTGTAGCAGTTCCTCAATCGTTTTTCCAGCCATGTCCGTGCCTCCAATAGCGCCGTTCAGGTTCGCAGTGTAGGCGGCGTGGTGCTTGCTATGGTGAATCTCCATCGTTAACGCGTCGATATGAGGTTCGAGGGCATCATACGCATATCCAAGGTCCGGTAGTTCAAATGTCATGTCTCTTCACAGTGCATGCGAACGCTCTGTGACACATGAATCCTCGCGCGAGCGGGTTGTGACATTGATTGAGCAACCTTGATTTGAGTTAGATGTAGGAGAGTAAGTCGTGGCTCGGATTGCTGTCACTGATGGAATGGCAGCGGCAGCCATCTCAATGCTCGAGCGTGAGGGGCACGAAGTCGTCCTAGCACACTACGAAACTGAAGCACTGGCCGATGGTGTTCTCTCTGACTTCGATGCCGTGGTAGTGCGTAGCGCTACCAAGTTGACAGATGAGGTGATATCTGCGAGTTGTGGTGAATCCAGCGGTCTACAACTAATTGGTCGGGCTGGTGTAGGTGTCGATAACATCGATCTCTCCACGGCTACGAACAACGGTGTACTGGTGTGTAACACACCCGGTTCATCGACACAGAGCGTTGTTGAACTGACCATCGGCCATCTTCTTGCAAGCGTACGGCACATCCCCGCGGGTACGCAGAGCCTCAGAGCGGGAGAGTGGCGCAAATCAGAACTCAGAGGGACTGAACTGTCTGGCAAGCGACTCGGATTCATTGGATTCGGACGAATCGCCCAGGGAGTCGGTAGAGTGGCTATCGCACTCGGTATGGAACTGCACGCCTACGACCCCTACCTCAAGGCGCACGTCGCCCGCGACCTCAACTGCCAACTCCATTCATCCGTGGACGAAGTTTTTCGACGCTGTACGCACATCACAGTGCACTGCAACCTGTCGGACGAAACGCACCATCTCATCAACACCAAACGTATCGGGTTGATGACGGGGCGAGGTGCTGATGGAATCGAGTGCGGAAACCATCTGGTGAACTGCGCTCGCGGCGGCATTGTGGATGAGCAAGCCGTCCTCGAGGCGCTAGAAACAGGGCAACTGGCGAGCGCTGCGCTCGATGTGTTCGAGAATGAGCCGGCAACGGCAGACAACCATCTGCTACAGCATTCCTCCTTCCATGGCACTCCACACATTGGAGCAGCGACCTATGAAGCGCAAGCGCGTATCGGCTTCGAGATGGCGGAACTGCTCATCGATTTCTTCGCAGGTAGAACCCCGAAGAGCGTCGTCAATCGGGATGTTCTCTAATCATCCCGGTGGAGATTACTCTAGTTTGTGCATCGCAGTAAGCGACGGTGCCAGCGCCGCGAGTGAAGTGGGAATCGATACATCCGAGATTGGAGCGTTGAGCGAGATTCCCGCGTCCTTCTTCGCCCTCCATGTTTCCGAGTTGAATTCGACAAGGTCGGCAGTCATGGAGCGCAGGGTGTCACCATCCTTAGTGCCGCTAACAAGACCGCTGAGCGGCAGTTCAGGGAACTGCCGAGCATCGACAGAACTGGAACCATAGAGTGTGCTGGACAGATGATGCGTGAAGAATGGGCAGATTGGCGCAAACATGTCGAGCAGGTCGCGCACAATGCGATGCAGGGTCCATGCGGCTTCCTCATCTCCATCATAGAGCCGGTGCTTTGCCATCTCCAGCCAATGACTAGGAAGAATGCCGGTACCGAAGTTCTTGATTGCCTGCGATGCGGTGTAGATGTCGATGCGTTTCCACGCATCATGGACGGTCTCATTGACAGCACAGAATTCTGCAAGTATCCAACGATCTGATGCGGGTAATTCAGAGGGCGCGGTGTCTAGATCGGCGGGGATATCGAACTGACTGGCGAAGCGACAGACGTTGAACATCTTGGTTAGTACTCCGAAGTACTTCGCCTCAATCTCCTCCGGATTGATATGGAAGTCATCGCCGACCTGGGCGTCACATGCTTTCCAAAGTCGGAAACACTCACTGCCTATCTTGTTCGCGCGCAGGTCGATTGTCTTGCCATCAGGACCCTTCACCTTCCACAGCCCAGTACGGCCTCCCGCCCCACACTCGAGTACCGAGTCGGCGTCGATTCCGTTACCCAATGATTTCGACATCTTGCGACCCCAAGGGTCCATCCCGAGACCATCTATCCAGACATTTGCAAACCCGGGCGCATCAAGCAAGAGTGCGGACTTGAGCAGCGTGTAGTAGAGCCAAGTGCGCACGATTTCCTTGCCTTGGGGTCTAATTCCCGTCGGAAACGCGCGCTCAAACACATCGGGCTGGTTGAGATATCCAGAGACGAACAGGTTTGAATTGGAGGAATCCATCCACGTGTCAAATACCTTCTCTTCCCCGATAATCTCTCCAAGTGTGGATGTCAGTTCCTCGTAGTCACCGAGGTCCTCGCGAGTCTCGCGATCAATTACACGCGAGCCATCGGGAGGTGATTCGCGCCATGGTTGAACATATGTTCCCGCGGGAGGAACCACGATTTTCGTGTCATCTTCAGAGTACCATATGGGGATCTCGGTGTGGTACCAACGTCGGCGACTAATCGGCCAGTCGATACTGATGTTCTCCATCCAATCGAACAGGAATTGGCGATTGCGGGCCGGAATGAAGTTGATCTCCTCTGCAAGTTCACGCATGCGGCCTTGAATATGCGTCTGACGCACATACCACTCTTTCAGCAGGATGATTTCGACTGGATTCTTTCCACGTTCTGATACTGGTACTTCCTGCTCTCGCTCGACAATCGCTTCCAGACGGTCATCGTCGTCTAGCATATCAATCGAATGGGCACGCGCAGCATCCACGCTCATCCCTGCCAACGGACCTGCTACCGCCGTCATGTTTCCATCGAGGTCGATTGCTTGGAACGGGTCAAGTCCGAACTCCCTGAACACGGCCACGTCGTTCTGGTCTCCGAACGAGCATGCCATCAGGACGCCGCTGCCAAATTCCATCTTCACCGATGGATGAGTGTGAACCTCGACTGAGCTTTCTCGTCCAGATACACCGATAGGGATAGCGAGTCTTTTACCGACCAGTTCTCGATGTCGATCATCATCGGGATGGACGATGACCACACCGACAGCGCAGATTAGTTCAGGACGGGTGGTGGAAATAACCACCCCCTCACCAGTCGGTTCACCATTCTCGTCGAGTACATCCCAGAGGACGTCAACGAGCAGGGTCTTGCGTTGCAGACGTTCCACCTCAGCATCTGCGATGGTCGTCCCTTCTACTGGATCGTAGATGTTCGGACGCAGGTCTTCAACAACCTCTCCTCGCTTGAACAGGTCGATGAAAATCGCTTGAGTTACAGCGCGATAGTCAGGGGCGTCTGTTAGGTATTCACGCGAGAAATCGCATGACAGGCCAACACGGCGGGCGGTGTCACGCATCGCCTGAGTGTACTCCTCGATTGTCTCAGCGCACAGGTCGATGAATTCGGCACGTCCGAACGTCTTCATTTTCCGTTCCATCTTACGCTCCACAGTGAACTCGATGTTGATGCCGTTGCGGTCGACTCCCCACGGGAAGTACACCTCTTTTCCGAGCAGGCGCTGACTGCGTGCGATAACGTCAATCATGCTATATTGCGCGACAGCTCCAATATGCCACGTTCCAGAAGGATATGGTGGAGGGGTATCGATAACGAACAGTTCATCTTCCGAATCCGGATTGAATCCATAGCGCGCGGTGTAACTGTCCACATCTGCGTAATGCTCCTCCTGAATCCGCTTCTCCAAGTCTATGGACCAGCGTTTCTCAGGGATACGAGGTTTCGACATCCAGTTCTTCCCACCAAGGCCCCGTCACACGTCAACAGCGAGGGTCCTCGGGGCTGCGCCCATGTTCCCATTCATGAGGCTTCGCCTCGCCCAAACGAGTACTCATTGCGAATCTAGCCCTCACCTCAATCACAGGATGAGGGATTAAAGACGGGACGGGTTTCACAGCCCTCTTGAGGGCTGTCGTGACAGAGGGTGATTCTAGGAAACCAGATCCCCCTAGAGCGGGGGAGCGGTTGTCCGAGGGAATAGCCTCAATGCGCGGCGCTATGCAGTCCCGAATGGATGATTTCGATTCCGATGCAGCCGTGGATGCATTGCTCGCTGCCCCGGAACGAATCCGACGCGAACTGCGTCACATGACGATGTTTGGTACCCTCACACGTTTCCCGGCGGCGACCGTTGCTGTATTCATTCTGATAACCCTGTTCTTCATGCTGCACTCGGGAATCCTCGACAAGTGGACTGGGCAGTCGTCGATGAATGTGAACGGAGACCTAGAGGTCTACCTTCCCGAAGGCAGCGAGGTGTCCGACAACATAGTTCGCATCGAGGAAGACTGGACCACCAACGCAATGATCATCTATGTCGAGAGCGAAAATCAGCCCGCCACAAACGTCGTGATATTACGTCAGATGGACTCCATAGAACGCGCACTCAATCGACATGTCTCGGATGGTGGTGATGAGGACGGGATAATCTACGTACTGTCAATCTCGACCGTCGTCAAGGAGATCAACTCGTCAGCCCCCAGGGTGGCCAAGGCATTCATCTCAAACTCTGGTGACGCCATTGGTGGAGAGTCGGTGGCCGACCAGTTGAACGAACAGATTGATGACAATTCAGAACAATTGGGTGGATACAGTATCCCAGACAACCAAGAGCGAGTAAATCGCATCATCGGTGAGTTGCCGGACAACGCACGTGACAAACTCTACCGGGATGTGGGTCAAGACACCAATGGGGACGGCGTCAACGACCTCGAAACGGTGGGATTCCCTAACCGAGCGGTGATTATCGTTGGAGTGGTGGATACCGGGTTCCATGCCAGTGAAATTCCTGACTCTTGCAAAACAGGGGGACAGCGTGAGGTCGAGGCATACACGGACATTGTCGTTTACACTGAATGCTGGATTGAGCAGATTGCTGGTGAGAACATGTGGAATGAAGGCCTCAGCGACTGCGTGGACAAGGCCGAGGACAATTCAACAGACGAAGCATGTCTGGGCATTGAAATGACACTTACTGGACCGGTTCCAATCACCAACTCTGTGACCAAGTACTCGTTCGTCCTCTTCTGGCAGATCTTCCCCGCCGCAGTAGGCGCGGTGGCGATTGGTCTGTTCATGTTCCATTCAGATTTGATTCAGACAGGTCGGCTACGCTTGGTTCAGGGATTGAAGGTGATCATCATCTCTGGGCTACCCACGCTCTGCTCGGTATGGTGGACTCTAGGCATCATCGGTTTCTTGGATTATGAGGTTACGATGACCGTGATTATCGTGGGTCCAATTCTGCTCGCGCTGGGCGTTTCGTACGGACTGCACATCACCAATCGCTACGCTGAGGAAGATGGCACCCCGGAGGAGAAAATGGCAGTGGCACTGCAATCGACCGGAAAGGCGGTGCTGCTCTCTGCTGTCACGACCATCATCGGTTTCATCTCGCTGGTTGGGACGCCGATGAAACCAATCCAGACCGTAGGTATCTCTCTTGCCGGAGGTATCGTCGTCGTATACATTCTGACGATGGTGATGGTGCCCAATCTGACGATGCTGCTCGATCTCAAGAAGCCGAGTCACCCACCACCCAAGGCTTTCGAACACATCGTGGCTGTTCCAATTCGATGGAACAAGATAGTCCTCGTGCTGTTCGCTTCGTTACTGCTCGCTTCAGCAGGTTGGGCGCGTACTCAAGTCGAGGAGAACATCGACCTTCTCGAGATGGCCCCCGAAGGACAGGCACCGATTGTCAAGATGAAGCAGTACAGCGAGGAGTTCAACGCAGGACAGATTGGCATGCTGCTCATCGAGGGTAACATCAGTGGTGACACGCAGGACACTGATGTGCACAACGACGACCCATTTGAGAAGTTGAAGGGGATTGAGCAACTTGAGAATAACACTGATCGCGTGGCGCATACGACCGCAGTGAGTGTCGTCTTCCTGATGAAATCAGTCGGAGTGTCGGTGAACGTAACCGGTACTCCCATCCTGCCATTCTGTGATGTGATGCCGGACAGCCCTCCAAAGGAGGTGTGTGAGGTCATCTTCGATCGCGAGGAAGAGCAGAACGCTACTTTCTGGAGAGTACTCACTACGTTTGACACGGATGACCCCGCCAACCGTGAGGTGCAAATCTTCCTCCTCGATGTGTTCTACGCCAGCCTCACCAACGAGACGCGGCAACTGTTCATATCTGCTGATTTCCAACGCAGTCTCATCTACATCGACATGCCGTTCATGAACGTCAAAGAGACACAGGCAGCCGTTGACGAGGTGGACATTCACTCCCAAGGAAATTATGATGGTGGCATCAAATCCACGAAACTCATCGGAGTGGCTGCAGTCACAATCGCAGTCAACAAACTCATCGTATCATCCCAATGGTCATCACTTGGATTCGCCATTCTCGCCACACTGCTAACACTGGGATTCGTCTTCCGCGATCCTCGTTTTGCCATCCTGACCACTATACCAGTGATATTCACCGTTGGGATGCAGTGGTTGGTGATGGTGTGGCAGGACGTGACGTTGTCGCTGGTCACGGTGATGATTGGATCGATTCTGGTAGGGGTGGGTATCGACTTCAGTATCCACATTGCCAATCGAGTACGTGAACTGGGGGGGTCGCTGGAAGCTATACACGTTGCTTGTACGAGTACGGGGATGTCGTTATCAGAAGCTGTTGTTGTTACCTGTCTAGGATTGTTCACCGCCTACTTCATCCCCATTCCCGCACTCAAGCCGTTCATCACGGTCATCATCATCCTGCTACTGATTGCGGCTGCATCTGCGCTGCTGCTGTTACCAGCAATCTTCGCGACGATGGTGAAGAGTGGTTTCGGCCTTTCTGGAGGTGCTTCAGCACTGATGCGTAGCGCCCGTCTCGAGGAGGCTGTGACAGCGGACCCCTTGGACATGGTTCCAGAAGCGACCGTGCGTGGTTGGAACGACCCCGATGCTTGGTAGACGCAAGTGCCATATGTTCATGCGCGTGGAGAATGCCATGGCCCGACGTCACTGGCTGATGAAGAGCGAACCGCATGTCTACGCTTGGGAGCAACTTCTCGCTGATGGGTCTACCCATTGGGATGGTGTGCGTAACTATCAGGCTCGAAATCTGATGCGGGATGATATGAAGATCGGGGACCTCGTGTTGTTCTATCATTCCAACTGCAAACCACCGCACGTCGCAGGTGTGGCAAAAGTGTGCAAAGAAGGATATCCAGACTTCACTGCATGGGATGATGACTCGAAATACTTCGACCCTAAGACAAACCCAGAACAGCCTGTTTGGATGATGGTTGACATCGAGCCGGTTGCCGCGCTCTCCGATACGGTCGGTCTGCCTGATATGCGTGCCAATCCCGCGTTAGAGGGAATGGCCCTATTGCAGCGGTTCCAGCGTCTTTCGGTACAACCTGTCAGTGAGGAGCACTTCGTTGAGGTATGCCAAATGGGCGGACTCGAAACGGCGACAATCTGACAACCTGTGCGCGGCACGGAGAGACAAGGGGTGACAGCGATGGTTCAGCGACTTCCGGTATCTCCAAGGGCAGCGTGCATCGAATACGCTATCCGAGATGTGGTGGTTCCGGCGACCGCACTCGAACGACAAGGTCACGAGATTCTCAAATTGAACATCGGTGACCCGCTCGCCTACCCAGGACTGCCTACTCCGATGCACATGGTGGAGGCATTCCAACAGGCTCTTGTTGACCAACGCAACGGATATTCCCCCTCGTATGGACTTGACGAAACACGCGAGGCGATTGCCGCCGATGAGACTCGAAAAGGCTGGGAATGCACCCGCGACGATGTCTATGTGACTACAGGGGTTTCCGAGGCGCTGCAGATTATCTTCGCCTCATTCCTGAACGATGGTGAGAAACTGCTCACACCTGGACCGCACTATCCACCATACATGGCCTATCCGCAACTGTTCGGAGGCCAAACCGTCGAATATCGCCTGCGCCAGGACTCCGACTGGAGCATCGACTTCGACGATATCGAGCAGAAGATGGATGAATCGGTCAGGCTGCTGGTGCTCATCAATCCGAACAACCCCACTGGTAACGTCGCTGGAGTAGAGGAGATTGACCGATTACTGGAGATTGCGGGACGCTGGCCGCTGTGTACCATCGTAGCCGACGAGATCTACGACGGTCTCGACTACACGGGCAAGCACGTCTCCTGTGCGTCGAGATCGAATGGAGTTCCAGTCATCACCCTCAATGGTGTGTCCAAGAACTACTACGCGCCCGGATGGCGCGTCGGCTACATGGCGTGGCACGACCCTGATGGTCGAATGGTAGATGTTCGTGATGGGGCCGAGCGATTACTGCGAAGTCGACTGTGTGCTTCAACTCCGGCGCAACTCGGATACCTCGCCGGGTTAACCTCTGACAACAGCTGGATGGACTCCTATCGTGACGGATTACTACGTCGACGGGACCTGTGTGTCGAGCGCATCAGTGGAATCGAAGGACTCGAAGTAGAGGCTCCGGGAGGTTCATTCTACATGCTGGTGCGACTGACCGACCCTCAGTGGGCGGCAGATGACAAGAAGTTCGTTCTCGATCTGCTGCACGAAGAGCACGTTCTACTGGTACACGGCTCCGGATTCTCCCCGGAGTACGGCTGCGGACACTTCCGGCTGGTATTCCTTCCCAACCTCGATGTTCTCAACGATGCGTTCGACCGTATAGACCGCTTCCTGCAACGCCATCGTGGCTGAAGAAGCAACTCTCACACGCGAGGGTGCGGCGAGCAGGTGTGCACGTCGCAGAGCGACGTGGGCAGCCGAAATCGATTAGTGAGTAAAGTGTCGAGATGATGGCGGAGCGGAGGCCATGCGGGCGGTAGGAGGTATCCGAAAATGCGCGGTTTTCATGCTGTTCGCGACTCTTCTGGCTCCAGTCGTTTCGGGAGAGGCTACAGTCGTCAGCGCCAATGTTGTTGACCCGATTCTGCTACTTCCTGTACTCATCGCCATCGTAAGCGCGCTCACTCTCTGGCGTGTGCTGCTGCCGCTATCTCTGTCAAACCTGCAGGTGGCCTTCGAGGTTGACGATGACCTCTACGAGGTTCATCGGCTGACCAAGAATAGATCAGATGTTTTCGACCTATTGAGGGCGCCCGGTGTAAGCGTCGGTATCATCGCTTACCTGCTTGCTATGGCTGGCATCATGCTGATTGTATCTGAACTGCTGTTCATGCCGGATACATTCTACCAGCCGGTCATCTACATGATGGCCATACTTGTTGGATTTCCTATTCTGATATCACCATTCGTCACCCTCTACGCCCAACTCGGACGAGGCAAGAGCGAACGTGTACGAGAAGGATTAGCCGTACGGATGTATGGCGCTGTCACGACAATATTGGTAGTGATTCTATTGACGGCGGGTGTGTTGTTCATTGGTTGGAATCAGTCGGGACAAGGAGCGGATGATGCGACGTTTGTCCGCTGGGCTGGTTACGGACTACTGACATTCATGGCCCCTACTATCTTCGCATATGGTCGCATAATGGGGGCATCGTGGAACACGCTGCTGCTCAACAAGTGGCGTACCGTTAGAGGTGAGCTCACTCCAATCGATCCGGTCCCGCCTGGAATCGTGAAGCGGGTCGTCTCGATGATTATCGTCATCTTCCTGGTGACCATGCCCTTCGTCGCCATCAACGGCATTCTGACACTCGCTTACGTCCAACTTGAACAGCCGGCGCACACCAATGAACTACTCGACCTTGGTGGAATCGTTGGGTGGGAGATTTACCAGTTTGTCGAAGACAACCCTGTCCTTCAGAAACTAATCTCATTGAAGATGCTCAGGATTACGCTCGCCTCCTATCTGATGCTGAATGTAGCCATCGTCGGACTCGCCTTCATCTTCGAGCTGACACGCAACCTCTACCTCGGTGGTCAGACCTTCGGGGGAATTGGAGGAGTGACGCTCGCCCAACCAAGGGAGATTCGTTCAGAGCGGGCTGTGCAGGGCAGAGTTCTCTACTTTGGTCTGGCTGGATTCAGCGGATACACAGTACTGCTGTTGGTCATGCAGACATACAAGGAATTCAACCACCTGATGCCCTACGGTGATTCCACTATTTTCCTCTCAGAGGAGTTGTTGCTTGCCGAGACATGGCAGTTCATCGCCGCCGGCCAAGCAGTGTTCCTACTAACGTGGATGATGAGTCTCGCCCGCTTCGGAAGATTGCGCCAATTACGCTTCGACCTCTCCCCTGACGAGCGGCGCGAGGGAGAGATAATGTCAGGTGGGGGGGATTGGATGCGGAGGCATATCTCCCGAGCTGCCTACAACGATGACGTGGGTGCGCTGCGTCAGTTCAGAGAGGAAAAGTTAGACGGAGACCAATCGATGGTGCGGCTCGAGAAGAGTCGTGCGCGAATGCTCGAATGTGGGTTGCGCGGCCTGTGGCCAGAGGCGATTGACACTGCTCGCAAGGTGCTCGCCCAACAGGGAGGAGACGACGATGAGGCGCGGATGGTGATAGCTGCGGGACAAATCGCCTGCCGTAGGCTCGACGCAGCGCGAGAGGCAATCAGAGGAATGGAACAGCCCGACGACTACGACGAGCCGGAATTGCTGTCATTCATCGCCGAATGGCTCGATCCATGGAATGGCTCTGTTGACGAGGACGATCTGTATGATTGGGAGAACGTCAGTTGCTTGGACTTGTTGACAGACATGCAACGAAGGCTTCGTTCATGGGATCCCGTCACGCGAATCGATAGTAGCCATTCAGACAAAATCGCACTGCATGCAATGCTGAGTTCAGTGGCACAATTGCGCTCACAGAGGCGCCTTGAGGAAGCACTGGAACTGGCGCTCGACTGTGTCAGGCTGGACCCCAATGGTGCGAAGTCGCGCATCGCTGTTGCTCTCTGTCTAATCGATTCAGGAGACTGGTTCGAAGCGATGGATGTGTTCGAGGAGTTGCAGGCATCTCACTCCGACGACCCTCGCGTGCGGGCGCTTGGTGGAATACTGGCTTTAGACTGCCCAACAGAAGAGATGGAATCCGCCCTAGCAGTAGGCAGCGATGTTGAGAGAAAACGCTGGATAGATGATGCTCCAGTCAATCCTGTTGCTGCTCTCAACACCAAGCGGGGTGAGGATGAGGCCCTCAATGCCAACGTGTTCATCGCCGGCCACGAGGCGATTGAACGCAATGTCTCACCCCGATACAAGGAACTGATCATCTATCTGGTTCTGAACTACGGTGTATTCATGCCCATCTGGCTGATTATGGGGTTACTTGCGCATGCACGCACCGACGACACAGTCGTCAGTGTCGTACTGGCCGCTTCACTAATCACGCTACATATGTTCTACCGTCGCTTCAGGCGCCAACAGCGGCGTGTCATCAGACACCGCGACCAGAAGGCGATGATCACCTATGCCAAGCGGCTGCGTAGAATGAAGGTCAACTTCGACTTGACGCGTATTCCTGTTGGCACACACCTGCTGCTATCAGGTCTGCTGGTGACCATCAACGGGGTGGTTTACGACCTAGGAATGCCCGCCTGGCTAGTGGTTCGATTACCAAAGGAAAGAGACCGAACATTCCGTGAACGGGTCAGAGGACGAGTGAAAGAACTCCGCGCCGGACAACTCGCCCGTACGGAACCTCTGCCCGATGAATGGTGGAATAAGCGACCCAAGCCAATGGAGCAGAACATGCGTGTACTTGAGAAACTCATCGGACCGGCTGCCTACCGTGGGCGGCAGTTGCGCGGACAGATGGATACCGGGGAATCCATTGGTCCTAAGGGAGCTCGCGTACCGGTTATGGAAGATAATCCAACAGCGCGTAACATTCCAACCCATTCAACCAAAGAAGAAGGGGGGCCGAAGCGCCCGTCCTCTAGACCAGGGCATCATTTCCAAGGTGGTGGAGTTACATCCACGGACGACAACGACTGACTCCGAAAATTAAGGTATTCATGCAGTTACGCGAAACATCCTTGTTCAAGGCTTGCTGAACCGACGCCGTGCCCTTGGTTGACGATGCCGCGGAGGCGAGCGATGAGTTGGCTGCCAGATTGCAGAATCGATACCTTGCCACCAGTGCTGGGATGCTAGTAGAGCAATCAGGACAACAACAGCCGGTGTGGGCATGCCCCGTGAGTGAGCTTGAACTATGGCTGGGAACCCTCGAAAGTCTGCTCGACTTACCCCTTGGGCGCAGATTGGCACATGCGGCGGCGGAGAGCGAAGAATGGCGCATGCAGTCAGCAGATAGGCAGCCGCCAAATCCCCTATTCAGTAAGGAGAAGAAGCAACTGGCCTGGCTGAATCTGGACTGGTATCTACGAGGGATGGGGGAACTAGGTCTGCTAAAGAGCGAATCCGACGAGATCTCCTTGGTTGTACGACGTAGACCACACCCCGCTCTGGCCGCAGGAAGCACATGCGCTGCTTGGGAACGGCTGCAGAAGCAGCGATTTCGATTTCGCTGGTCTGATGGAGGAAGTGGTGAATCACTGATTACCCTCGAACGAGACCTTCGTGAGATTCCCTCTGCATCGGTGATGGGACCCTCATGGGATGAGGGGGGGATAGCATCGACACCCGCGAGTGGGGCGCACCCATTCCTACTCTCGTACGACGAGGGGGGTGACTGGACTGTAGATGGAGTGCGCATGCTCGCGCTCGCACGCGACTTGATTCTACGCTTCGAGGATGTGGCCATAGCCTACCTGGCGGACAGCGAGCGGTCGAGTGACCCGAAGGTCGGTTGGACTGGAATCGAGGATCGCGAACGTATGCTCTTCTGGGACGCACTCGCCGAAGCGAGCCGCTCGATGTTCGTTGCTTCTGGTGAAATGGTACTTGTCGCCACCCCTGATGACTGGATTGATGTCGGGCGCAGGTTCCTCTCTCCCTCGGGATTGGGTTCAATTCGATCAGCAGAGAGTATCGACGACAGAGGTGGTGTGCGGCTGATGGCGGACAACCTGTTCCACCCTGCGTTCGCTGTTGGGGTCCTTCTCGGCGCATGGGAGCGAATCGAGGGTAGACCATCCGGGGCCGCGTGGACCAGTTCAGAGGAAGGACACACCATCGAGTTAACCTCGCTCAGGGACCTCGCTTGATGCGAACTGTTTGGATTAGAGTTGTTTTTGATACTCTAATCCATGGATGATACTCGAATAACGGGCATAGAAGGCCTGAAAACGGAGCGCTGCGGCGATGCAGGGCCCGACACGGCATCGCTCAAACCTTAAACACAGAACGTTGAGTCGGGCAGCGTGAACGGCCTTTGGCCGAGGAAATGGAAGCATGACACTGACGCACAACCAATGGGCAGTCGTGGCGATTACCGTCACTCTCTGCCTAGCCGGAACCTACAGCATGGCCAGCAGCGTGATGAGTACCTCGAAGGGGATTGGTGACTTCGAGCCCGGGGCCGATGACATCCTCGACGACAGCGACGCTGAGATGGACCATGGCGAGGATACGGACGGAGATGGCCTCCCTGACCGTATGGAGCGCACGCAGTACGGAACCGATCCACTCGACGAGGACACTGATGGCGACGGGATGCTCGACGGATATGAAGTGGAGAACGGTCTCAACCCTCTGGACAGCGGCGATGCTGGCCTCGAGGACATCATCATCGACACCGTAACCGACGGTGGTGCCGATGCGCAGGACGCCAACGAAACCTGGCCGGACCCGGACAACGGACCATTGGGTGACCCGGACAAAGACGGACTGGTGAACATCGAGGAGATGGAACTCGGTACCGACCCGCGTCGCAATGACACCGATGGAGATGGACTCAACGACAAGTGGGAGTCGCTCTACACGTTCACTATGACCACCGCATCTGGCGAGGTCGAA
>CAXEUS010000259.1:0-5752 GCA_963999385.1 uncultured Candidatus Poseidoniales archaeon
ATCAGACCCGTCCGAGAACATCGTCGAGCATCTTCTTCTCATCGTCGTCTATGATGCCGTCCTCAAGCGCGTCTCGGATTTTCTGCATGTCCTCCTCAGACAGACCTGCCGAACGTCCAGAACCCTCGATGAGTGCCATCTCGGCTGCTGTGGCCTTACCGTCCTTGATAGCGGCGTTAATCGCAGCGCGGGTGGCAATCTTCGCCGCATCCCGCGGCGGAATGTCCAGCAGGTCTCCCAGCATGGACAACTCCTCGAGTTCGGTGTCGGTGAGCACCCCATCTTCATACGCTGATTGATAGGATTCTAGGAGGAAACTGCCATACTGATCGGGGTGTAGAAGGACGTCGCGAATTAGTCCGTAGTCGACGCGGCGCTTCGTGGGTGAAGTCAATTCCAGCGTCGCCAAACTACGTCGCATCTCTTTCACACCCATATCCTTCAGACCGTGCCCTATCCATGACAACCCAAGCGCAGTGACACCAGCCCCTAGCCATTGCATAGTCGTCGTTTGCAGGAGAGTCCCTGGATTGATCATCTGATGTAGGCCAATCATGACGAGTAACGAACCCCAGAATACCTCGAGCCAGTCGTTGATGTCCGGTTCATCATCGAACACCTCAAGCCGTTCCTCGACGAGCTGCTCAACGCTGCCATCCTCGGCCATTGCCCTGCTCAGTCTGTCTGAGCCCTTCAACGTATCCGCTTTCATTTCGCACACGTGTAAAGGCCGGATTATCACCGCTATCCTCTTGGGCGGCGACGTGCGGATGGGAGTCATGCCAGACGATGATGAGGTTGGTTCGATGGTAGCGGAACTCGACCTTCCTCAGGATGTATTGGAATTCATCGCTCAGGAATGGGGTATCGAGCGATTGTATCCGCCACAATCAGAAGCGATTCCCTACGCTCTCTCTGGAACTAATCTGCTACTGGAGATGCCGACGGCCAGTGGGAAATCATTGGTGGCGTACATGGCTATTCTGCGTAAATTACTGGTCGACGAACCGGGCAGTCGCGCGGTATACATCGTTCCGTTGAAGGCGCTAGCATCGGAGAAGGTCGACGAACTTCAGCAGGCTGGTGAAGCGCTCGGGTTGAATGTGGGTATCGCCATTGGTGATCGCACTGGTGAAGCAGTGCGCGTCGATGACGCCGATGTGCTCGTGTGCACGTCAGAGAAATTCGATTCGATGCTACGCAATCGCGATGACTTACTCGAACGTGTCAGCGTCGTGATTGCCGACGAAGTACACCTGATTCACGATGCTAGCCGAGGACCGACGCTGGAAGTGAATCTGGCGCGGGTACGTAACATTCGTCCCGATGCACAAATTATCGCATTGTCGGCGACAGTAGGCAACGCAGCGGATCTCGCCGATTGGCTAGACGCCACTTTAATCTCCTCTGATTGGCGCCCTGTTACTTTGCAATACGCAACTGAGTGTGACCTTGAAGTCGAGGTGCGCAGACAGGTCATGGCAGGAGGCGATGAAGGCGCGTTGCCCCCTCCACGGAAGATATCAGGTAAGAAAACTCAGCCCTTGGAAGCGATGCTCAACGATGTTGTAGCCGATGGGGGACAACTACTCTGTTTCGTCGCTACCAGAAGGTCAGCCGTGAGTGCCGCTACCAAACTGGGTAAACGAATTCGCACCCAACTGGAGCGAGATGAGGACTCAGCGGACCGGCGAGCAACACTCGATGAACTAGCGAACAAGTTCCAACGAGGAGAGGACTCGTCGAACCTCGCAGACCAGCTGGCTGAGGCGATTCGCGGCGGAGTAGCGTTCCATCATGCCGGACTTACACCCCGTCAGCGAAGATTGGTGGAGGACGCATTCCGAGAACGGACGCTCAACTGTCTCGTAGCCACTCCGACTCTGGCTGCCGGAGTGAACCTGCCCGCACGAAGAGTGCTGGTGCGCGACCTGCGCCGTTGGGATGGCAGTGGCAGCAAACTTCTGAGCGTTATCGAAGTGCAACAGATGCTCGGTCGTGCTGGACGTCCGCGACATGACGACCTAGGGGAAGCCTGGATTCATTGCAAGAACCACGAGGACGCAGATTCCCTTGCGCAGTACTACCTCAACGGAGTGCCTGAAGAGGTTGTCTCGAAACTGCACATGGAAGCCCCGATGCGCATGCATGTACTAGCCTCCATAGCCACCGGTGGAATACGATCACGTTGGGCTATTGGCCAATTCTTCGATTCGACTTTCCTCGCCCACAATCAACCGCGCGAGTTGCTCGCTGACCGCATCGATGGCATTCTGGGATGGCTCGCTGAGCACGAGATGATCAATCGTGATGGAGAGGACGAGGATATTGCTGCTGAGATTGCTGCAAGCGTGGCTGAGATGGCAGCAGCAGCACAGAGCGAGGACGATTCTGAGGAATGGGATGACGAACTCCCTCCATGGGCAATCGCGGCGAGGGATGAGGCTGGCATAGGGCTACAAGATTCGTCGAGAATGCCTGAGTTGCCGTCTCGCCGACCCAAGCGCAATGGTCCAGCAGTGATTGGATTCCAGAAAGCATCGCAACTGAGCGATTCGACGCGCATGGAACCTAATGCACCCGAATCAAACGCAATGTGCTATTCCGCAACTCCATTTGGTGAACGTATCTCTCGCCTCTACCTCGACCCGCTCTCAGGACATGTGCTGCGTTCCGGACTAAGACGAGCTGTCTCCACAATCGCGGGTCTGGACGAATCCACGGTAGTCTCACCATTCGGGCTGCTACATCTCATCTCAACAGTTCCCGACTTCCTTCCCCTGTGGCCGCGCCAGGCAGAACAGGATGGCCTAGAAGCGAAGCGTAGTGCAACTGAAGACCAAATGCTAGTCGACAGGGAACTGCTGTTTGAATGCAATCTTGACATCGACCCTCTATCGCATACCAAATGCGCCACCGCGCTAGAAGCGTGGATCGAAGAGAAGAGCAACAGGAACATCGAGCAGAAACTCGGTGTTGCGCCCGGAGATCTGCGGCTACGGATTGATCTAGCGGAATGGTTGCTCTACTCATGTAGAGAGATATCCAGACATGACGAATCGCCTGATGAGGAGATGAGGGCAATGGTAGTACAACTCATGGAATACATCGATGAACTACGTCAGCGAATTCGTCATGGATGTCGCGAGGACCTGTTGCAACTCGTATCTCTGAGGAACGTTGGTCGCGCGCGAGCGCGCACGATGGCCAGTAAGGGGATGCGGACGATAGCCGATGTAGTGGAAATGACCGAACGTGACCGAAGCAGACTGGCAGACGAACGCGGATGGAGTCCGCAACTCGTGGAGAACATAGTAGAACAGGCACGGCGACTCTCAGGTCGAAGACGCTGAGCAACGGCTATGGGAGACACCCTCCGGTGACCGCATGATGGAGGGACATTCACCGCCGTGGTTCCCAGCATGGCTGATCGATTTCGCCGAACCGGTCACCAATCCAAAGGAGTTGGCGGCAATTCTGTTGGAGCATCGTGAGGATGATCGCTGGCTGCTGCTCGGATATCCAAGCGTAGTGAGTGAGCGTCATCTCTGGGCGGCATGGCTGGCACTCTGTCAGCGAGTTCGTGACGGTGAGATGGTCAGCCGGGGTATAGATGGAGAATTCCTGCGTCTGCTGGCAGGAACACACCAGATGCGCACCGCGTTCGAACGAGCTGGCGTGCGATAAGGCGACCAGCGCGCATGGCTGGTACAACTACCAGAAGAAGATGAGAGCGAGGTGATTCCTTCCATCGACATCAATGACATGGCAGAGCAAGCAGACAGGCTGTTCGGATGGCTGGATGGAGAACTGGTTCCAGAACGACCACTGCCGACCGAAGAGGGAATCATACGCCTGGGAATAGATTCCGGTGGGCTTGCTTACGAGCAGTGGGAGGATGTCTGCCTAGGTCATATCGCAGTGGCCGACCTCAGTGGCTGATGGACAGGCTCATAGAGGGGCGTTCAAACCCGTGGATGGGAACAATATGGGTCGATTCCATGGTTTTCGAACCTGCGTGACGTGCAACATCCCGTGTACACCACTGAACTTCGTGGATCTTGAGCGCAAGCGCTACTGCCTAGCATGTTTCACCGAGATGAGTAATCCAGAACATCCGGAACTCGATGAGATTCGCAAGAAGTGCGAAGAGGCTGTCGTCGAGTGGAAGTGCATCAAGTGGAATCGTTCGGATTACAAACTCCCCAACGGACCTCAGCCCGCCCGCGGCTACAAGTGAATTCAGTCACGGATTCCATCAGCGAGAACGATGAACACCGCTTCGCCTTCAGGTAGGTTAGGACTGTCTACCAGTCTGCCGATTCTGCGGCCACCCTTCGACTTGCGCAGGTAAAGCCTGAACGTGCTGGCATGGCCAACGATATGGCCACCAATCGGCTTGGTCGGATCTCCCCACATTGCATCAGGCTTGGAATGGACCTGGTTAGTGACGAGGACCAGAGCATTGTTGATATCTGCCAGTTGCTTGAGTTCCTTCAAGTGCTTGTTCAACTTCTGCTGACGGGTTGCAAGATTGGCTCTTCCGAGATATTCAGCACGGAAATGGCTGGTAAGCGAATCAACGATGATGAGCTTGACGTCGATGTTTCGCGACATCCGCTTGATCTCATCGACCAGAAGCATCTGGTGCGCTGAGTTGTATGCGCGGGCTACATGGATTCGCTCCAGAACCATTTCCGGTTCAAGGCCAACTGCGCGCGCCATCTGAGTGATGCGCTCGGGACGGAATGTATCCTCTGTGTCGATGTAGAATACCTCACCTCCGAATCCTCCTTCCTCAACGGGAAGTACCGTATTCACAGCCAACTGATGACCGATCTGGGTCTTTCCAGAACCGAACTCACCGTAGACCTCGCAGATGGCCTGTGTCTCAAATCCGCCTCCGAGGAGCTCATCGAGATTGCTGGACCCGCTGATGAGTTTCTGCACCTGTCGGCGTCTCTCCAACAGGTCGCCACCGCTGACGAATCCACCTATGTTTGCCAGTTTCTTAGCGCCCGCGATAATCTTCGCAGACACCGCTTCGCCCAGTTCTGCTGAGTCGGCTAGTTCAGCGGGTGTCATCACCGCGATTGAAAGCAGATCTTCGTAGCCCGCCTCGCGGAGTTTTTCCGCCGTCGCAGGTCCTACCCCGGGTAGATCATCGACCGTTGCTTCCGGCTCTTCGGGCACGTCGATGACTATGTCCCCCTCTTCCGAATCTATCTCGGCATCGATTGGTTCTGTCTCAATCTCTTCATCATTCTTCTTCGCTTTCTTCGCTGTCATATCATTGTCTCCTGTGGCTCTTACCGATGTTCGTTCATCAACGGGGGTATTTGAACAACAGACTAGGGGTTACCTGCGAGTTGAAAGTGAACAGCAATCTGAACAGAGTCCCGTGCCTCGTTCTTCACTTTCACTTGTCATTCACGCTGGCGCGACATCCTCAGCAGGTGTCTCCAGATGGTCGTAGGTGATGTGTACATCCGAGTAGGTCTCGATGTTGTCCCCGTCGACACCGATCTCCAATCGCCAGCCACCGGCCTCTGGACTGGTGCGGAAGAACTCGTAGTCACCCTCACCGCCGTCCGCGACCTCCGCCGTCTGCGTATCCACCTCGGCATCCTCGCCGTCATGCACTGTCCAGGTAACTGATGATGTGCCGCCGAAGATTAACGTGGGCGGATTGACAACGTGGCATGAAACGTCCACGCGTGCGGGCGAGGCCTCCTCAGAACCTCCAGTGAGA
>CAXEUS010000260.1:0-1665 GCA_963999385.1 uncultured Candidatus Poseidoniales archaeon
CCAGTCTGAGAGCAGGTGCTTCTCACTGTAGCCGAAATAATCGATTCCAAGGTACGTTGCCAGCCCGTCTGCCGCTTGGCCATAAACTGCGAGCAGGACCGCAGGGGACGCCAATATCGCAGTCTTCACACGAGTCTCGGATTCCTTGTGCTCGTCTCCTTCCAATTCCTCCCATTCGGCTAGAGTCAAACCGGGCGCCAATACCCCCGGTTCCACGCCCTCTGCGAGCAACCCCTTTCGCTCCTCGCATCCTTGCTTAGCCAGCATCCAGCACAGAATGAGTGGGACGCCGAGAACCACCCACGCGGGCCACAGGACCGCGGGATCATCCACTGCCGCCAGTTCAAGTCCATAGCGGCCGAGAACCCCGAAAGCAAGAGCCACTGATGTCAACCCGGAGAGAAACACACCCTGCTCGACACCCGACCAATGGGATACTAATCTACGGAATCTGATGATAGGGAGACAAGCCAAGATGGTGAGAATCCCCACAGAGCCGGCCAGTAGGTCGAACGCCCCGTCACCGGATAGGTCGTGCAAGAACAGTAGATGCAGCACCATCACTCCAACAGATACCCTGAGGCACATTTCTGACGTCTGTTCATTATCGAAATCCCGCGTCAGGTAATATGCCAGCCCGCCCGAGAGGACCACCCAGAAAGCAGTCTGGAAATGAATCAGTGGGGAGACGAACAATGTCTGGATGGCTTCTGGTGTAATTCCGGCATCCTCAGCAACCTCGACCATCGCCGCCCACACCACCCACGGTAGGAACACGAACAGGGTGCGCTCGTGTACGGGCAATCTAGCTCGGCGCAGCCATGCAGACAAAGCGAACACGAAGGAGGCGAGCAACAGGGCGTAGGCCACTGTGTCGAGCAGATTGTAATCCGAGTCGCTACCGGCCTCACCGATGATTGGCTCCACGATGTCCGTCACGATGCGATCCCAGAGAATCGGCCAGCCGATGAAGAAGTCGAGCAGGTATGCCAACGCCGGAAGTGCGAGCGCGGCCAACAGCACTGCGTGGGCGGCCAACTCAAACTTGCTGAACCGTCCATCAGGAAGCGGCGGCGAGGCCTGCTCACCTGTCTCCTTATCGGCACCCACGCGTTGCACATCCAGCAATCGCTGATAGCGATTCACCTACACTGAGGAAGTTCATTCCTCTTCGCCATGTGCATGCTCACCTTCGTGGTCATGCTCATGCTCGTGTTCCTCGTCGAGTTCTCCAACCTCGCGCTTCTTGTGCTCCTCAATGAAGCGAATGGTGTCCACTCCGACGTTATCGTGTAAAGCGCGTATGATGGCGAACTTTGCCATTCCCCAGTTCTGGTCATAGCCGAGGAATTGTGGAATGGTGATGCTGACGTCATCGCCGTCGAACTCAACCTCAAAGTCATCCATGCGGGTACTCATCTTGAGAATCGTGTGCACCTTCTCCTCGATGTCCTCCACCACCTTGGTGATGCGGTAGTCATAGCGTAGAGTGCGCCCTGCAAGTGGGTGGTTGAAGTCGATGCGGGTACGGCCAGCGGAGAACATCTGAACGGTGCCCTGGCGGCCATCAATCTCTACTGGTGCGCCAATATGCAGATTCTCGGTGTCCTTGACCTTCATAGCCAGTTTCGCATCGCCGATTGTCTCGACGTTGTTGGCATCTCG
>CAXEUS010000261.1:0-3232 GCA_963999385.1 uncultured Candidatus Poseidoniales archaeon
AGGATTTAGCCTCCAGCGGCGTGGGAAGTTTGATTCAACTACCCTGGTCACCGAATGCCGCCGATTTACTCATCTCTGCCGCTGCGGGCAGTAGTTTGACCGTCGCCGATCCTTTCTCAGCCGATGCGACAGCGCCATCGACACAGAAAGGTCGGGCGGAGGCTGTGGAAGGATGGCTAGCTGGAATCGACGCTGGAATCAGGGGGTGGCTCATCGAACTTGGCGAAGATGGCATCGATCGATTGAACCGGCGTCACCTACGTGCTCTCGACCACGATACGGCCAGCGTGAGCGGACTCAGACTCGCTGGCTGGGAGCGCCCACTCCCACAATGGCTCGGGCAGTGAACAACGAAGAGGTGAAGACGGCGGTCCAACGCTCAATTCGGAGGAAATACCGTGCCCACAGTAACATTCGAGCACTCGGTGTTGCGCGACATCCAAGCGCGATTCGATATCGAGCACGAACCGGAACTCTGGTCAGAGATGCTCGGACTGATTGGCTGCTCTGTCGAGAAATGCGATGATGAGACTGTTGACATCGAGGTGTTTCCAGACCGCCCCGACCTGCTATCAGTCGAGACGATGGCGCACGCAGCGCGCCCCTTCCTGCATGGCGCGGCAGCAGAACCGCGCCTCAAGACTCGCAGCAGTGGCATCACCATGAGCGTGGATTCCTCATTGGAGAAGGTGCGGCCGGTCATCATGGTGGCACTTGTGAGTGGGGTGGACACTGGAGGCACGATGCAGGAGCAGGACTCGTTCATCCAGGGTCTGATGGACCATCAGGAGAAACTGCATTTTGCCCTTGGGAGAGGGCGCAAACGCTCGTCGATTGGCGTGCACGACTTCGGCTCTCTCAGACCACCTTTCGAGGTAATCACGGTTCCCGAGGACTACTCTTTCATTCCATTGGCGATGTCAGAACCGCTGTCGATTCGAGAGATTCTCGAGCAACATCCCAAGGGTGTGGATTATGCTCACCTTCTGGAGGGTTACGACCGATTTCCAGTCATCCTCGATGCAACCGGAGCAGTTCTCTCCTTCCCGCCGATTATCAACGGAAGCCACACCACTGTGACCGAGGATACCCGTGATTTCTTCATCGAAGCCACGGGCTGGGATGAGCGCGCCTGTGAGGCTTCGCTGATGCTCATGTGTCTGGCGTTTGCAGCCCGTGGGGGCACCGTGGAGACGGTGCGTATCACCGCATGGGACGGCGCGGAATTCGACTCTCCTGAAGGACGGCCACGAGAGCACAGAGTCCCGAAGTCACTGATCGAAGAGATACTCGGCCGCGAGTTCAGCGATGAGGAGATTGCCGCAGCCCTCGACCGGATGGGCGGCAGACTGGTGCGGCGTCGAGTCAGCACCGATGGTCCGCGGCGGCGCGAACGCTGGGCCGAGGCAGCCGCAGGCGAAGACGAATACGTCATTGAGATGCCTCGCTGGCGCTCAGATATTCTGCATCCTGTGGACCTCGTCGAAGATGTCGCTATCGGAATCGGTTACGAGGACCTGGGTGTCTCTGTTTCACGCCAGTCCGACGCAGGTATCCCGTTGGCCAAGATGACTCTGCACCGACGCATACGCGAGAGTTTGCAGGGCCAAGGGCTTCAGCAAGCGCAGTCACTTACCCTGTCGAACGATGACGACCAGTTCACGCGCGTACGGCTCAAGCCATCTGGAGCGGTGACTCGCCTCACCAACCCGATTACGCATGAACACACTGTACTGCGTCAGAACGTCCTACCCGCGTTGTTGCGACTGTTGGCAGCCAACCGACACCATGAGCTACCTCAGAAGGTGTTCGAACTCGGTACTGTAGTGCGCGACCACCACAATCAGGAACGAGTTGCGTGGGCGGCAGCGGAGGTTGGTGGTGGGTTCACGGCGGCAAAGGGATTGGCGCAAGCATTGCTACGCGACCTAGGTGCCGACTCGATTGGACTCGAAGTGAAATTCAAAGCGTTACGCGAGGGAGAGGGGCCGTATCTCCACGGCCGGGGGGCGAAGGTCATCGTTGGAGGCGAATGGGTCGGCTGCATAGGTGAGATTGACCCAGCGCTGGCCGACGAATTCGAACTCCGGGTACCGATTCAAGCCGGTGAGTTCGACGTAGATATGCTCGACCGGCTGATTCCAGACCCTGTGTGACGAATACCCTGTTCATCCAGAATATGGTGTGAAGGAGCCATCATCGTTCTTGACGTGGGGTTCTGGTTCGTAACTGCCGTCCTCGTTCTGGTAGTACCAGTAGCTGTCATCGCTCTGCGTATATCTGGCCGAATCCTTCTCACTGACAACCTGCTCGGCAGAGGTCTGCTCATACTCCATGACAGTCTGAGTGGCAGCCGCGCCTTGTTCGGGTGCGCCGAGATGCGGGTTATCCAGCAAACTCATCGCGGCCTGATATCCTTCATTATCCACATGACTGCGATCGGCCATCGTCTCAGCAGTATCCTCCTCGCGGACATAATCTACTGGCACAGGGCCACTTTCCTGCACAGACTTGCGCTTGAACGGCCAAAATGGGGGCATCGACTGTCTACTGGAGCATGCCCCCTTAGAATCTGCGCTCTGAACGATGCAGGACGCGAGCATGCTAGGGGCACGATTCAAGAATCCCGGGGTGTGGCGAGGCCATGCGCGAACGGTGTCATTCGCTGGTCGCACTCATGTTCATCTCCATCCTATTAGCAGCAACCGCAACAGTGCATGACGGTGCGACTGAACTTACCCCACCCTCTGAGATGATGCCCAGTTCCCACGGCGCTCATTCCAATCTCAGTTGGGGCCCTTCCAGCGGCCTGAACGTTTTCGTCGAACCGGGACGAATGATCTCGCTGCAGTTCAATATCACCAATCACGCCAACATCAGTGATGATGTGTCGTTCACTCTCTCCTGGACGGGCGAATGGAATGCGCTGTGGAACTCCTCGCAACTCCCATGCACGACACCACTCAACCTCACCATGCATTCAGGGGCTCTAGAGTGGCCTCACTTCGACATCCATGTGCCCATGATAGTCAACGGTTCACCATTAGCTGGCATCCGTCATTCATTCACCTTGAGCGCAACATCGTCAATTGACGGAGCGGCGGTTGATTACCAGTTCACACTCGAACTGGATGCTGTCCATGGAATCAACATCGACAGTGAATATGCGCGCCTCAACATCGACCCGAGCGACAAGTTGCGTCACCCAGTGACGATGCGCAACACTGGGAAC
>CAXEUS010000262.1:0-2423 GCA_963999385.1 uncultured Candidatus Poseidoniales archaeon
AGGGATGGACCAACCTATCGACGGGCTACTACTGCTTGAGTGCGACTCTGTACGAGTATGGCAACACCTCACATCTCAGTAGCGACAGTTATTGCTTAAGCATCATTGGTTCTGGAGGTGGCGGCACCGCATTGAGTGAGACCATCGCACTCTCCAACGTGACGAACGCTTCGACGAATGTGGATGTAGCAAACCTCAATGCGAGCAACTCGTACTACTGGTGGGTCTTCATCTACAATCCCGATGGCAGCCTCTATGCCGGTAGCGGATACAGATCCATCACCAACACCACCAATGGCCAGTTCAATTTCACTTGGGTTAAGCCAACAGTGAATGGCAATTACACCGTACACGCCCGGTTGACAGGCACTTCATTCCAGGTGATTGACAATTACACAACCTACGTCGTAATGACCGACGCCGCAGAAATCACATCCAGCAACGTGAGTAGTAGTGGATGCACCTTGACGCTGACCAGACTTCTCACCAGCACAAACTACACTTGGATAGTCTATGTTTACGACAGCGGCAATAATCTCCATGACTATGATTGGTCTCAGTTCACTCCGAGCAGCGCTAACATGACCGCTTCCGCGTCATGGACCGCGCCGACGAGTGTTGGAAACTATACCGTCGAGGCTGAATTGTTAGACGGCAACCTCACCCCGCTGACGAGTCACACCAATTACTTCATGATCAGCGGTGGTGGCGGCACCGCATTGAACGAGACCGTCGCACTTTCCAACGTGACGAACAATTCGGCTAGTGTCGATTTAGCGAACCTCAATTCGAACAACTCGTACTACTGGTGGGTATTCGTCTACTATCCCTCAGGTCTCCTGTACTCTCTCGATTACGGGAGCATCAGCAACGTCTCAGGAAGCATGAGCTATGGTGCCAGTTGGATAACTCCCCTACTCAGTGGAAACTATTCGGTCAACGGCGAACTGTCTGACAGTTCTGGAAACACATTGTCGAACACCACCTCTTACTTCATAATCGGTGGCGGAAGCGGACCAGCAGTACTGTCGCCTGACACTTACGAACCGAATAACACTCCGGCAACTGCCAGTACGATAGCCATTCAGTCATCGATATCGAATCTGACGATTCATAACTCGACGGATGAGGATTACTACACCTTCAACTCGACAGGTGGCCAGCGTCTAGAGTTTGAAATCACCTTCTCTCATTCCGGCGGCGACCTCGATATGGAGATCTACCGTGGAGCTAACGCATCCACCTATGTCGGCGCTTCGACATCCACCTCGGATGACGAGAGTTTCACCGTCCTCAATTCCACAGCCGGACCGTACTACATCTATGTCTACGGATGGCTTGGAGATACCAACACGTACAACCTGACGACCACTGCGGTCAACTGGAGTGCTCAGAACGACGCTGGTTCCGGGGGTGATGTCGGCGACAACGCATCGATGGCCTACACATTGACTCCGGGGAACCACCAACAGTACACTGGATATGTGGACCAGACAGATACGGAGGACTGGTACAACATCTCGGTGCCGGCTGGATATGGCATATCCGCCAACTTGTCGTTCGGCGCCAGCAACGACATGGACCTCTATCTCGTTGATTCACTAGGCACCAGCATCATCGATTCGAGTTACTTCTCGAATCCTGAAACAGTTACGAGCAACGGTACCGCGGTCGGTGGCTCGAATGTCTACATCGCCGTCGATGCATACACGGGATCTGGCCCCTACACTCTGGATATCTGGATGTTCGCTATCACCAACGGCACCGCTGCCACAGGAGACGTGCAGACGGTGATGTTCAACAGTACTGCTGGCGAGTTCATCATGAGCAATCTGACAAACAACGCGGCGTACGACTTAGACGCCTACCTACTCTCATGGAATGGTAGCAACTTCACTACGTTGGCATATGTGGCGTTGAATTGGACGGCGAACTCGACCACTCACAGTGAGCCGGTCTCGTACTGGTGGGATTCGGTGGAGAACTGGTACTGCTTGTATGGAGAGATGTACGATGGTGCATTGGGCACCTATATCGACGACGATCTGGATTGCATCTACTTCGAGATGATGGAAGCTGTAGTGACTTCGGATACCAGCGGCACATTGGATGCGCAGAATCTCACCAACGGTGAGAGTTACTCGTATGAGTGGTATCTGTATCTCGGCAACGGGACAACCTACTTGCAGTCAGGCAATGGCAGTTTTACCGCATCTGGAACTTCACAGGCGATCAACCTCGGATGGAACCAGCCCAACAGCGGTACACAGCGCTGTCTGACTGTCTGGCTCTACAATTCGACGAACGTGCCTGTGGGACAGCACGAGGACTGCTTCTCGCCGGTATGGCCTGGTGTCACGGTGACTGGTGTTACCACCAACAATGCTTCCACTTCAAACACGGTCTACTCAAGCACTTACGAC
>CAXEUS010000263.1:0-1794 GCA_963999385.1 uncultured Candidatus Poseidoniales archaeon
CGCAGAAGTTGTCCCACCCCGAACCCTCGAGGTCCCACTCCAATACAGTGCGCAGGATTGAGTTGGCTGCCACGCCTGAGAGATTGAGTGGTTGATTGAGTTGCAGGGCTGCGATGGCGCTGTTGGAGTACTGACATGTGCTTGCTGTATTTGAGTAGCAGCCATGATGCCAATAGTTGGCTGCACCCCCCAAATTTGTAATCAATATATCATCAATGAACCATCCGGGCATCCCTGAACTGTTGGAATCCGTATGAATCTGAAATTTGAATTGTATCTGAGTTGAGGAATTAATCGAGGTCAAATTGTCGAGGAGGAATGTCTCTTGAACCCAACCTGTTTCGTTTGAATCTGACCATGCTGGGAATGTGCTACTGTTAGAGGGGGTGCCAGCAGGCGTACTACTGGTATTCATCGTCACATTGGAATTGTAACCACCGACGGGTTCAATCCATGTCCATGCGCCATTGTCAAGTTTGTATTCCACCCAAACTGCATCACCTGCTGAAGCATCAGTGTGACGCCAATTCCACATTGTGAAATTAAAATGATTGATGGGGGAAGGGATGGTCGTCGGTGCGGAAATCAGTGCTGCATCCTCACCAGCAGGAATAGGGGCACCTGCCAAGGTTGCTGCCACTGTTGAGCCAGAATGTGCTGCAGCAGGGATGTTTCCATGACTCAACTGACGAGTGTTTCCAACCGTTGTGCCATTGATGATTGAAAGAATCGATGGTTCCCAAATTGTTGTGTTCCCAGATTCGGTCCATCCACTCGCGAAGTTCAGCGTCACCTGTCCCAAGAATGAATCGACGTTGCTGACCGCAGCGTCGGGCAATAGGGAAAGACGACCATCAAAGTGCCCCATGGTGGAATCAGTGAATTGACCTACAGAGAAATTGGTGGTTGTATCCACCCTCCATTCCGTGCCGTTTCCATCGGAGACCATCTTGTCTTCGGCAGTCATCCAACCCTCTAGGATTGTGGCGTTACTCGGGACATTCCAACCGTCAACCTCGACATCTTGGCCGCTCGATGCGATTTGCGAAGGGCCGACCCAACTGCTGACATCAGCAGCAGCCCACGGAAGGGAGATCATCATGAATGTCATCAATATACTCAACATCACTTTGCGATTGTTTCGCATATCTCCGACTCCTACGGAGTCCGGCGACGCTTAATCGTTAGAAAGACCTTCGGGGCATAGGTCAGACCCTAAGGGTCTGGAAAAGAGCCACTGGCGTGAATTGAACACGCGACCTCCTCATTACCAATGAGGTGCTATACCGCTAAGCCACAGTGGCAGTAAGACAGCGACCGGCGGTCTTGATTTAATCACTACGGACGCCATATTGAGTATGCGTTAGTGAGTGTAACTGCCATCATGCTCATATCCGAAAGGTTGCACGCCGAAATACTGCCGAGGTCGCATAGCCTGGTATCGCGCATGACTGGAAATCATGTGGGTTTTACCCTCCGGAGTTCAAATCTCCGTCTCGGCGTCATATTGGATCGAGTCAATGGATGGATTATTGGGTCATCAGCCTACGGCTGATAGAGTATTTCTTAATGCGAGGTTGTCGCACGACACTGTGATGACAGAGGAGGTCGGCCAAGGTCCCGTGGCGGATGAGGGTCTTGTTTTCCATGAAGGCTCACGTCTCACCGATCTCAAAATCAAGCAGAATCTATCCATTGATTATCCTCGATTGGACCCTTTGCATCACTTGAAAATCTAATTGATGTTTCACTTCTTCAAAATTCGAAACCCCTGGACAGTGGCTCATTGGACGA
>CAXEUS010000264.1:0-2438 GCA_963999385.1 uncultured Candidatus Poseidoniales archaeon
CGTGCTCACCTCCCATCCCCACAGCACACCTTTGTCCGGTGCATCGTAGACCCGGCGGGCGTTCTCTTCGTCGACATCCTTCATCCGGTCACCATAACCATGAGCGTGTAACAATGCCTGTGCCTGACTTGCGAAATGGCCCACGCCTCCCTCTTGGTCTGTCCAGACTCCGGAACTTTCCGGAGGAGCGGCCAATGGATCGAGCATCTCCTCACTCGTGTCCACATAGAACACGTTCGGCTTGGCACCCGAATCTGGCTTGCGCACGGTCACCGTCTGTTCCGAGATGATCATGGCGATGTTAGAATCCGGGTCATCTAGGTCACCCGAGATGATCGCTTCAGTTGGGCAGACGATGACACAGGCCGGCTCGTAGGAGTTCTCCACCCGGTGGGCGCAGTAGTTGCACTTGGCGGCGGTCGAGGTGTTGGGGTCGATGTAGAGGGCGTCGTAGGGGCAGGCCTGCATACAGGACTTGCAACCGATGCAGCGGTCCGAATCGAAGTCGACTATTCCGTCCGAGCGAGTGAACAGGGCGATTGTGGGGCAGATGGACACGCAGGGAGCATCCTCACAGTGATTGCAGCGGTGGACACTGAACTCACGACCTGAATCCGGATAGGTTCCAGTTTCGATGTATTTCACATGCGTTCGATTGACACCAATCGCCACATCGTGCTCAGATTTACAGGCGACCGTGCAAGCATGACAACCGATGCATTTCCGATTGTCAATCACGAATCCGTAGTTTGTCATCGGTCCGCCCATAGGGCGGACCTGACATACTGTCAATGAGGGTTCGGGTCAGAGGCCGAGTGATTCGGGTCCTCCCGGCTCCAGAGGAGGAAGCGGTTCGAGCGGTCCGCGCAGGCGTGGACCGGTGACTAGCGTTCCAGCGATTCCCTCTTCTCCTCCGGGATTGTGTGCCAGCGCTATCCACGGCCTGCCTTCCTGGTCAATCACCACGTCGATGAAATCTCCAAAGCCGCCGCAGCGCACTGAGCCGCAGTCCTCGGTATCGTCTAGCATGTCCTGTTTGGCATTCACCGCCACCGTGGTGATGAGTGGATTGTCAGCGTAGGCGTCTGTGATGATGCCCATGTACCCACTCCACTCGGAGTGGTTCGACTCACCGATGTAACCGAACACCACTCGGCCATCAGCTCCCCCAGCGATAGTCGGGAATCCAGTGTAGTTCACGCCGGGCGGAGCGACGTTGATCGGAGTCGACCAAGTCTCACCCTGGTCCTGCGACCACGAATAGTAGGGTAGGTCGTCAGTGGCAACCCACAGAGCGTGTACGTTGTTCCCTTCGTCTGTCCCAAGGGCTACCTCGTGACCTCGTGACTGATGCGCAGTATCGATTGTGTGCTCGGTCCATGTTCGTCCACCATCGGTCGAACGGTATGCAGCGGGTCCGTCACATGATGGATTGCCGCGGTAGATGTTGCCATCTTCCGCTCCAATAAGATGCGCATGCAGTCCTGCGCACTGTGTCGTTCCTGCGGGCCAACCGGGTACCTGTCCCTCCCAGGTGTGCCCCCCATCCAATGATGTGTCACAGAACGGGCCAAGCGGACCTTGGTTTCCGGTGTTGATGCAGAATACGTAGATTGTCTCGTGCAGCAGCGGGCCATCGAAGTCCGGCCCGGGGGGAACAGAGGCAATCGACTGGTGGTCCTGAGGAGTGTAGACACCAGAACCGGGATACGGGATGCTCCATGACTCTCCCTCGTCATCTGAATACTCTACGAACATCACTGCCAGCGCATGCATATCGAATTTCACCAGCCTATCGGTCCACGTATCGACGTAGAGATAGGGGTCATTCGAGTTGATAACCTGCCCTGATGTCAACCCGGGGAACGGCCCGACATCCTCCCAATTCTGCCCCTGGTCCTGAGACCGGATGATGTGCGTACCCCGCCCAAGACCCCCCCAATTCGTCATGAACAGTGTGCCAGCGGAGTTGACTCCTATGGTCGGCTCGAAGGTGGTCATGCCGATTCCGTAGTAGGTGGCCAGCGACCAGATGGGGGTTGCGTTGACCGACAAGTTGAGTTCACTGGCCGAGAAATCGAGTGCGTCAGTCCAGTTTCCGAAATGATACCATGTCGTGTTGGGGATTGGTTCATCGAAGTCGAACGGGCTGGGAGGGGGTGGAGGCGGGGGCTCCTCGTTGTCCCACAGACAGCCCGACATGGCGGGCAGCAGCATCGCCACCAGCATCGCCAAAGCGAACAGTTCCCGCTGACGCATGGGCCGCTGAAGGCGGCCCGGCCTTCAACGGTTACGCGGCTTGAGTGTTCAATAACTCAGGCTCATGCGCTGTCGTCATCGGTCATATCACCGAGATATTCGGGCAGATCGACGCCTGCGTTAGCGGCGATGTCGTGCAGCGGTGGCAGACTGCGCACCAGGCTGCTGACGAAGTTCGC
>CAXEUS010000265.1:0-12856 GCA_963999385.1 uncultured Candidatus Poseidoniales archaeon
AGCCAGCGAGTCTGAGTCCGCTCACGCTGGCCGTATCGTGGTCGAGAGCTCGTAGGTGACGCCGGTTCAATCGATCGATACCATCTTCGCCAAGTTCGATGAGCCAACCCCTGATTCCAGCGTCGATTCCAGCCAGCCATACTTCCACAGCCTCCGCCCGACCCTTCTGAGTGGATGGCGCTGTCGCATCGGCTGAGAAAGGATCGGCGACGGTCAAACTACTGCCCGCAGCGGCAGAGACGAGCAAATCGGCGGCATTCGGTGACCAGGGTAGTTGAATCAAACTTCCCACGCCGCTGGAGGCTAAATCCTGCTCTCGGCTTGACAGGCCAATCACTGGTAGAGCCGCCGACGCGGGTAACATCGCGCTGCTGGCGAGTTGTATGCATGCGCCATCACAATCGAGGTCGTCAGCCAGCCGATGCACTTTCTGAACTCGGGTGATATCACCAGAGAGAATCACCGGTTTGTCATCACCGAGATGGGAGCGCACAACTACCAGAAGCGCATCGAGTTCGGCATCGTTTAGTGGAGGTAGGTCGTGAATGGATACTACCACACCCGCTGCGGTGGGGAGGTCACCGGAACATTCCGCCAGATTACTCTCATCAATCAATAGCAGGTCGACCGGTCGCGGGTCCGAGCGTACCAGACAGGGTTGACGAGAGAGCAATGTCCCCTTCAGCCCCTTACCATCGTCGAGCAGCGGCAGCACAGGGAGGGGTAGTAACACGGCATCCTTCTGGGAACCTCGGTTCGATATGAGAGTGAGCAGGTCGAGCGGCGCGTGTTCATGCAAACGTGCGCCAGTGGCACTGACCAATGAAATGCCACTGAAATCCGAATCGATGCCAATCTCCGGCGATTCAACCGTCGTGGGAGTGTCCTCATCAGTGCGGATGCAGACAGCGTCAGCCGCCACCTTGAGATCCAGATCGTTGAGTAGTTTGTTAATCTCGTTCAGTTCCGCTTTGGTTAGGGCGTTAGAGGTCGCCCCCTCTCCTGCCGGTGGACAGCGCCCGTTGACGATGATTCTACCACCTGACATGTTACAGCCGACATCACCATCCACATCGCCGATGACGACCACCGTTCCACCTGACATCCCTGCTCCACAGCGTCGTCCGGCCGAGCCACGCACGATGAGGTCCCCTCCTCTCATACGGGCGCCCACCTCGACGCCGGCGGAGCCCTGCAGCACGATGCGCCCGGATGCCATCGCGTAACCAGCTCTGGAACCGCAGTCACGCTCAACAATCAGTCGACAGCCATCGTTCCAGGCACCGAAGTATCCCGCTGCCTGACCCTCCAAGGTGAACGAGCCACCGGAGGCGCATACAGCTACCATGTCGGCGAGATTGCCGAGCATGCGCACACGTGCTCCATCGGGGATATAGGGGGCCACTCCCATCTCGCCTTCGTGCGGTTTCGGGTCGTCTCCCTTTCCCCAACCAATCTTGATTGCCCGGTCGAGTTCGAGTGCTCGTGCGAGCAAGTCAGAGAACTTGCGATTGAGCGCAACACTCTTGCTCATCTCCTCGCGCATGGGATACCCTTGCCCTCCCTGCGCATGCAACCGCTCTTGATGCTGACGCCCCTGCAATAGTCAGGGAATCCGGTTGTACCACCCTCGCCGCACTGCGGAAATCCGCCCTATGGGCGGACGTGTAGCCTCAGGGAATGCTTGATAGGGGGGCTGCAAGGGCCGTCGCTCTACCGGTGACGGTGGCAGGTGGCAGGAGATGAGCAACATACGCGTCGCTATCAATGGATTCGGGACCATCGGCAAGCGAGTCGCTGACGCCGTGGATGCACAGGATGACATGGAAATCGTGGGTGTGACCAAGACCGGTCCGAGCTTTGGCTGCGATCTCGCTGTGAAGAAAGGATTTCCTCTCTATTGTACCTTCGATGACCCTGAGCGCATCGCATCATTCGCCGCAGGTGGTTACGAGTGTGTTGGCGGCCTGTCCGAACTGCTCGCCGCAGCCGATATCGTTGTTGACTGCTCCCCGGGGAAAATGGGAGGAGACAATCGCTCCAAGTATCAGGAAGCGGGCATCAAACACATCTTCCAAGGAGGGGAGAAGCATGCTCTAACAGGGCAGTCCTACACCTCTTCAGCAAACCACGTGGGAAATCTCAACGTCGACGCCACCCGGGTGGTGTCGTGCAACACCACTGGACTGTCGCGCACATTGGTTCCGCTTCACGACCACTGCGGCTCGCTGAAGGTGGAGTGCACGATGATTCGTCGTGCCGCCGACCCAGGCGATTCCAAGAAGGGGCCAATCAATGCAATCAAGCCCGTATTGAAGGTGCCCAGTCATCACGGCCCGGACGTGAAGACGGTCAAGCCGGAGATTGAGATCAACTCTCTCGCCGTAGCAGTCCCGACCACCATCATGCATGTGCACGCCATAATTGCAGATCTTCCGGAAGGGCATGGCCTCTCCACTGAGAGCATCATCGACCTCTGGAGAGCACAACCGCGTGTGATTGTGATGGCTGGAGAGGCGAACCGGCTGACCACCACCGCTGAGGTGATGGAGATGGCGCGTGATATCGGACGCAAGTGGGGTGACCTGCACGAGATATTCGTCTGGGAGGACGGGGTGAGTCTGCAGGGCGACCGCCTCTACTATTTCCAAGCGATTCACCAGGAGAGTGACGTCATTCCCGAGAACGTCGATGCCATTCGTGCGTTGATGGGCACTGAGTCGGACTGGCGCGTTTCGGTAGCAAAAACAGATGCAGCCATCTCTGCCTACTACGGCCTCTGAGTGGATGATTATGGGACGCTCTACGAGCGTCAAGCATCAAAAGGGAAGCGCGGTTCGACCAGCGTATGAGTAGAGCGCCTCTGTCTCCATTGCTCGTTCTACTATTGCTCACGACCTCATGGGCGGCTGCACTCTCAGCCTTCGATGCGGACCCCGCTCCACTTCCACGAGATGAATCAGCGGATTGGACGGCATCTGAAGCAGCGGAGCACTGGTTTGCTTCCGAACCTGTGCGATTGCTCGAGACGGAAATCACCCCCAGCAGCGGTATTGTCTCAACAGTGATGGGGGAATTTGATCCTCTGTTTGAGTCCGAACCTGAACCATCGGTGCTGTTCCGGGATTCTCTCGATGTCGAAGCCACCCGCCTGCTCATCGTCCAACTGGTAGAGCACGATCACACCACCATCGAGGAGTTGTGCGCCCTGTATGGAATGTCAGATTTGGACCATATTCCTGACTCCGCCTATCTTCTCCGACTTCCCGTCGATGCCACCGCAGCTGCCACCGCAGTCGAGGCAATCGACGACGACCCGCGCATCCGTTGGTGGGGGGTACAGCATCCTGGATGGAGATTGGAGCCAGCCCTTCTCGAAGCTACCGTCGCTGCCGTCGCCGGTGAATCAGTACCACCGCTCGATATCGATTTAACCATAGCCAGCGATGTTGGTGAAGCCGGCGTCCCCTCACTGATTGCCGACCTCAAACTCACCACTGCCGAGGTAGTGCATTGTGATGCTTGGCTATGCCAGATACGCGGTATCGACGCATCGTGGCTTCCGGTTCTGGCGCGTGATGGTCGCATCCTGTTCACAGAAGCGCACTCACCGATAGGCATCTCGAACAACTACGCTCGAAACTTAGCGCGCATCGACACCGTGGTGAACAACTGGAACGGTGGTCTAGACGGGACCGGAGAGGTGGCTGGCGTTTCCGATACTGGACTCGACGCCGACCATGGAGATTTCACCAACAGGGTGCGAGCGATCTACAACAACTTCGGACCAGACAACTCGGCAGAAGACGGCAACAGTGGGCACGGAACACACATCTCCGGGACGTTGCTGGGGGATGGCAGCGGGGATTCATCCACAATGGGCATAGCTCCAGAGACTACCTTCCACTTCTACCAACTAGAGCATGACCAGTCAGGACAGATGGCACGCTACGGATCGCTCTACAGCATGTTCCAGCACTCTTTCCAGCAGTCAGCACACGTGCAGACCAACTCTTGGGGGGCACAGAGTTCGGGTGGCCAGTACAGTTCGGACAGCCGTTCGGCTGATACGTTCATGGATGACTACAGCACGCTGCTGGTTCTGTTCGCCGCAGGCAACGAAGGGTCTCAGGGTTCTTCATCAGTCTCCCCTCCATCTACGGCCAAGAACGTCATCTCCGTGGGAGCCTCAACCACAGGCAGGCCGGGCACGGCTTCGGCTGGTCAGGTAGCCTCCTTCTCCAGTCAAGGAAGCACGCTCGACGGCCGCATCAAGCCGGACATCGTCGCACCAGGTGTACAGATTTGCTCTGCCCGCGCCGACGAGGCACAGTTCCCGGCCGGTCCGTCCTGCTCAAGCGCACGACACTCGAGCAACAATCCGAAGTACATGTCCGCCGATGGCTCGTCAGCATCGACGCCCGTGGTCGCCGGCGCCTCAGTCATGGTGCGTCAGTTCCTGCGAGAAGAGAAGGCAATCAACTCGGCGCGTAGTGACCTAGTAAAGGCGATTATCATCAACGGAGCGCTGGACATGGGCAGTGCCGATGTGCCCAACCAGTACGAGGGTTGGGGGCAACTCGATTTGGAACGCAGTATCTACCCGCACAGTGGCATTCTGGCACTGAACACATTCTTCGATTACAATCAGACGCTGACACCGGGATATTCCTATCTCTACACATACGATTTCGATGGCTCCTATGGAGTCAGCATAACTCTCGTATGGAACGATCGAGAAGGTTCGGCTTCAGCATCTCAATCAAGTCCACGTCTGGTCACAGACCTAGATCTCGTCGTGACTGCTCCGGACGGAACGGTATACCGTGGGAACAGTTTCGTCAACGGTTTTTCCACCACCGGAGGGAGCGCGGACACCCTGAACAATGTTGAGCGTGTGAAACTGGGCAGCACCCAGTCGGGTAATTGGAGCATACAGGTGAGCAATTCAGGGGGTCACCAGCAGGGATACTCCGTAGTTGTCACCGGCATGGGCGCCGAGAATCAGGTGAGCGACCTCACAGTCATGTCGTCCAGTCTCTGGTGCAGCGTCACAGAACCATTGGAGGGTGACTTGCTGCTCATTGGAGGGACGTGGGTGAACCAAGCACCCGCCATCACTTCATCATACAGAGTGACGGTCGAGGATGTTTCTCAAGGACTGCTGCTACGTAACGAGACACGCGGTCCACTAGCCGGTGGTACATCAGATTCCATCGTGTTCACACATACCTTTGGCACCACAGGGATACACCACCTGCAACTTACTTTGGATGTGGATGACGATGTACCTGAGCCTAACGACCAATTCGGTGGAACGAACAACAATGTCTACTCCATCTATCTCAACGTCAGTGCCATCGGTGTTCGATTAACTCCCTACCTAGAGAGTGGCCAACTTCCAACAGGAGATGCTGAACTTAGCCAGGCTTCCTCGCGCATCCTAGACCCGACTGTTGGCGATTCCGTTGACTTCCAGATGTTACTTGCCAACGAAGGAACGAGTGCTGAGGACATAGATCTACGTGTTTCGACAGTGCAGTATCTTCGCCCGGACGGTATCTATGATGCGCCGGAGGATGAGTGGTTGCGCTTCCTATCGCTGGAACCGTACTATATTCTCGACCCACTCGGAGGGGCTAATGACAGTATTCTGCTGACCCTCACTCTACGTGATGAATCCGCCGACCTCGATGCCGAACCGTACCCACTGTTCCCGCTCCCGGGGACATACATCGTCGACGTGAGCGCGTGGTATCGCTCTAATCCGTTGGTGCAGCACACCGTACGTTTGACGGTCGTAGTCGATCGTGTCGAGATGATTTACACCGTACTCGCAGGCACAGTTGGACTGGGTGCTCAGCCAGGTACGGGGGCCATCTTCTCTCTCTCCGTACTCAATCTTGGCAATGGACCATCGGTCTACAACATATCATGCGAGACTCCCAATCGGTGGTCTGTAGAATTGGGTGATGGGAACTCGTCTTCGATTACTCTGGAGCCATTGGCGCGCCTCCAGTTCCTCCCAGTGACTGTGCGGGTCAATGTGCCACCGGTAGTGGATGGTTTACCAGCAGCTGGGACGAAGGAATCGATATCCTGCACCACGACTCATACTGGAGCCAGCGGGATGTCCACAACGGAATCGACCGAGATAGAAGTGTTCGTGAGTCAGGATTTCTCCGTTGACCTATACTCGTCTACGGGAGTTCCTGTTGGTGTGTGGGGTAATCCTCTGGACGAGGCAGTGAGTGATGGGCAACGCCTCAACCTCACGCTCGATATTGTCAACAAAGGAAACGTCCCGCTGGAACTCGATGTCACCGTCACTCCCGAACAGACTACGTGGCCGCTCGGACTTTTCTGTGGAGAGCAGGATGCCCCACGCTCCCTAGACCTCATCCTTGCGCCGGGTTCCAGTGCGTATTGCCGCATCGAGGTGCAGGTTCCACAGGTGGTCTCGGATGGAGCACAGAATGAGGTGGTTGTGAGAACGCAGTTGAGTCCGGGTGAATTCATCCAGAACCGAACTACTCTGGTGGTTGAAGAGAGACCGGACCTCGAGTTGTCAGCACCTGAGTCCGGTCTCGTGCAGGTGACGCTCGGCTCGCTGTCAACAACGTCCTTCAAGGTGGATAACATAGGTAATACCGATCTCACACTTGCATGGGAGACCGGAACCGTACCCGAAGGATGGAGTGTGGGTTTCCACCAACTCCCACCAACAGTTCTGGGTATGCATCGTCAGGATGACGTGATTGTCAGTGTGGTGCTGCCCCCTGCAACAGGAGCCGGGATTCAGTTAGCGAACATTCCAGTGATTGTCACTGGAACGACGCCTGGAGGGGATGAGGTTGTGCGCACTGCTCAGGTCGGCGTCGAAGTGCTCCCCACAGCTTGGGTAAACTTGAGTAGCGACCGTAACGAATTCCAGCGGATTGAGCCTGAACAGACACATCTGGGCAACCTCACCGTGAGCAACCATGGTAACGTCCCTTGTCGAGTCGATCTCAGCGTGTCTGCTCCTGAGGGTTGGACAGTCGACCTCTCTCAGACGATGTTCCAAGTGATGCAACCGGGAGAGAACAGCGTTGTACCATTCACTGTGACCGTAGAGCGCGGCGCGGACGGGGGCCCTCTTGAGTTGAGAATCAACGCCACAGTTACAGCCACTGAAGGCACACCCTCAATCGATTCCAGTCTGATTCTGTTCTCGTCTTCGTCCGAATTGGTACACGATGGCGGATTGCTCACCTACCTAGATGACGCTGGAGTTCCTTCTTGGGCGATAGGGCTGGCAACATTCCTGCTGATGCTGTTCCTCGTCGCTGGTTTCATGATGCTACGTCGCTCTACTAATGAGATGGATCCCGGTGAAGAAATCATCACAGCGGGCATGGGTGGAGTTGGTAGTTTCGAACAGCGCCGCGAGGCTGCGCTTGACACGGGTCTGACCAAGGAGGACCATGTGTCTGGTTCGGTCAGTGCGGATGAGATACAAGAGGCGCTTGACGCAGCCGACCCCACCTCGAAATTGGGGCTTCCCAAACCGCCTGGACCGCCGCCACCACCACCGGGTGCCCCGCCCGGATTCTGAACACCAAGGAGTTGCAGAACGGGTCCGCACCCATCTCCTTCGTCCGCCGCCGCCCTTATCCGAGATGTTCGATTCGCCGCCGCTGATGTGCGCATCAATCGTGCTGTTCGGACCTCCCGGAGCGGGTAAGGGTACGCAGGCCGCGTCCATCGAAGAGGCCACTGGCAAACCACAGGTATCGACCGGTGACATGCTGCGCGCCGCGGTGGCGCTGGGAACTCCACTAGGGGTACAGGCGAAGCAGTGTATGGATGCAGGCCAACTCGTACCCGATGAGGTGATTATCGGATTGGTCGAGGAGCGACTCGGTGAGCCCGATGCTGACGCGGGCGTTCTGCTGGATGGATTCCCCCGTACGATTCCCCAAGCTGAAGCGCTTGCCAAGATTGCTCAAATATCGTTGGTTATCTCCATCGAGGTGCCTGACGATGCTATTGTCGAGCGAATCGTAGGTCGACGCATGGACCCCGAAACTGGCGACATCTATCACGTCACCTTCAAGCCGGCATCGCCCGAGATTGCCGAGAGACTCGTGCAGCGCGCGGATGACAATGAGGAAACCGTACGCACCCGTCTGCAAGCATACCATGAGCAAACAGCACCATTGGCCGAATGGTATCGCTCCGCTGGACTTTACGTGGGCATCGATGGGAACCAGTCGATTGACGGCGTTCAGGCAGATGTGGCAGCCGCTCTCGAGCAACTCGATTGACTGAGGTGGACTTGTTGGGACGTGGGAATAGAACTCGACGCGTCCGCGACGCCCGTCAGCGCAGGGGTAGATCTCGTAAGGCGGGAATGCAACTCTGTGAACTAATCGAGAATAGTTCATCGAGCCAAGACGGTCACCTGCGCGCCACCGCAACGCGCGACCTGATTCGCCTCGGCAGGAGACACAAGCTCACAATCTCACCGAGCATCCGCCGGTGGATATGTAGGGGGTGCGCTGCTCCTCTGAGGCCTGGAATCAACGCTCGCGTGCGCGTGCGTTCGAAGATTCGATTGTTGACCTGTCTCGATTGCGGTCGTGTTTCGCGACGAGGCCCAGGATACCCAGAGCATACTGTTCAGAACAAGGGGGATGGGGAATGAGAGACATCCCGGAGAGGATTAGGCGTCTGGCATCTGACAAAGCATTGCAGGTGACAGTCCGTGTCGGAAAATCAGGCTTGACCGAATCAGTTGGCCAAGAGTTGGAAGCACAACTTACGCGTAACGAGGTTGTCAAGGCGAAGTTGAACCGCGGCCTGGCTCAGGACTCAACCGAGCGTGAGCAGTTGTGGCGTCAACTTGAGGAATCATCCAGCGCAAAGTTGGTGATGGTGCGAGGGAACGTTGCCGTCTTCTGGCGCCGTTGACCGCTGATTCATGAAATGCCCATAAGCGAATGACATCAGCGCCAGTCGATGTCTGCCATCCCACCAACGTGGTTGCAGGGGCTTCTGGGGACACTGATCCTCGCTCTGCTGGTTGCCCTAGGGACACGCTGGATTCGCCTACCGTACACCATATCTCTGGTGCTCGTAGGACTGGTAATCGGATGGCTTGGCATAGCTGGGGGATTGGAGATTGGTGGCGGACTGTTGTCTGCTGATCTCATCTTGTTTGTCTTGCTTCCACCGCTGCTGTTTGAAGGCGCGGCCGGGATGCACATAGACCGTTTACGTAGAAACTGGCGCCCTATCTCTCTACTCGCAATACCAGGGGTGGTTCTCAACACCACAATCATCGGCCTCATCTGTTGGAGGATGCTATGGTGGGGGGACGATTTTGGCCTCCTTTATGGGCTGCTGATTGGAAGCGTGCTGGCCGCCACAGATCCAGTTAGTGTGTTGGCATTGGTGCGCAATCTGGGTGCCCCCAAGCGTCTGGCGGTACTGCTGGAGGGGGAATCGCTATTCAATGACGGAACCGCCTTGGTCGTGTTCAACATCCTCCTCATCGCCGTACTTACTAGTATAGCAGGTGGCACCACATCCGCATCGCAATTGTTCACTGAAGGAATTGCCTCATTCCTGATGGTAGTGACCATTGGGATTCTCGTCGGCCTAGTACTGGGTCTCGTCGCCAATCGGTTACTCGAGCAGAGTGAAGACCATCTGGTTGAGATAGCGCTCACTGTGGCACTTGCCTTCGGGGCATTCCTGTCTGCCGAGATGCTCAGTGGAAGCGGGGTCATAGCGGTGGTCGTCGCCGGTCTATTGGTTGGGAATAAGGGTGTCCAAGAAGGGATGACACCGACTGCGAGAATCGGTCTACATCATTTCTGGGAGGTGGTCGCATTCCTGATTAACAGCGTATTGTTCCTGATAATCGGTTACGAACTACAGAGTGTTCTGACACCGAATTCTCACACCCTATGGCTAGGATTCGTTGGCATTTCTGCCGCTCTGGTTGCCCGGCTCGTAGTGTTCCCCCTAACGGCTCTGTCTAATCTCTCTCATCAACGCCCAATCTCTACCTCGTGGCAGGTGGCTCTCTACTGGGGTGGCTTGCGCGGCAGCATCCCAATCGCATTGCTATTGTTACTTTCACATCTCGTGCACGAAGGCACTGCTCTCTCCGGATTTGAAAACACGGTCTACCTACCAGAATCAGTTTATGAGTCCATGTTGGTGGTTACCTTCGCCGTCATCTTGTGGACTCTGGTGGTGCAGGGTCTGACGATGCGCCCGTTGCTGACGCGCATGGGTATCAGCGGAGTGTCTACCCAGGGCGAGATCGATTACGAGGTGGCGTTGGCCGACAAGATTGGCAGCAGGGCGGCCCTGCGTCGGTTAGGCGAGTTGAAGATGGAGGGGCTGATTAGCGATGAAGACCAAGAGGCGCTCAGCGAGGACTACCGGGCGCAGGTGATTGAAGCCGAGGCGCGCATCGCTGAGTTATCTACCTCAAGTGGTGTACACGCAGGTAGGGTTGAGACTGCCCGCAGAGAATTGTTGCTTGCCCAGATAGAGGCACTCCGAAACGAAGAGCGTCGAGGCACCATCTCGACGAAGATTGCCGAGAAGGCGCTCAAGCAACTTGTGGGGGCCCTCTCACAGTCAGAATACGCCAGAGAGAGCATCGAAGCCCCATCGAAATCCGAAACCGAGGGTGATGAAGAGAGGCTTGTCGAGCATGAGTTCACCGAACTTCTTCCGAAGACCACTGATGAGGTGGTTGGAGTGGATATGGATGCACTAGAGGAGGAATGACTGCCTTCGGGCACCCTCGTATCGCGCGATGCTTTTAGAGAGTCTTCATGACGGAGTGTCATGATTTCATCCGAGCAGCTAGTGTTGCTGGTATTCATTGCCTCTTTTGTGTTGATTCTTTCTGAGAAATTGCACCGTACAATTGCAGCATGGTTTGGGTGCGTTTGCATGCTATTGTTGGGCTTGACCATGAGTGTATTCCGTAAATGTGAAACCGTTGCAAGCGATGCTGGAGGGCATATTTTTGCAAAATTCGGGGGCGGGGGGACCATTGAAATCTGTCACGAATCGCTCGAGGGCATGATGTTACATTGGATTCATTTCGATGTCATCGGTCTTTTGTTGGGTATGATGATATTCGCAGCCCTGCTTGAAGTTTCAGGTTTCTTTGAGTATGTATCTGTGAAGGCTGCAAAATTGTCCGGCGGTGACCCATGGAAATTGGTCGTTTATCTTGGCACATTCACAACTCTAATATCTCTGGTTATTGACAATGTGACAGCCATAATTATCATCGCCCCTGTTACACTCAGAATATGTCAAAAATTGGAGATTAATCCGGTTCCCCCATTACTTGCAGAAGCTATTCTTTCAGACACAGGTGGGGTGGCATCTATGGTAGGGGATCCACCCAATGTCATGATTGCAAGTCAAGCCAGTGGTATGGATGAATTGGCATCTCTATTCGGATTCAATGGTTTCTTGATGCGTCTGGGTATTTTGACATTCTTTGCTTGGGTTGCCACGTTAGGATATCTCCGATACTACTACCGTGATTGGCGTGAATCTAAGCCGGCCAACGTTGAAGCAATCTTGGAAGAAGATGAGTGGGATTGCATTGAACATCCATTGTTGATGAAGACAACACTATGGATTCTAGGTGCCACAGTTGTCATGTTCTCGGCAACTGAATTTTTACACCTCCATATCGAGATTCATGCTTTGGCCCTTGCAGGTGCTGGAGTGGCTCTAGTCGCCGCCCGCCCTGAAGACCACGAAATGCGGCATGGACTCATTCACTCAATCAGTGAAAAGGTGGAATGGCATGCACTTCTGTTCTTCGCCGGCCTCTTCATGCTGGTCGGTGCAGTGGGCAATGTGGGATATCTTCAAATGCTTGCAGAATGGATTTTTGATACATTCGGCAGCGATCCAGTGATGCTTGCAGTAGCAATCATTTGGGTGTCTGCTATATCCAGTGCGATTATCGATAATATTCCGTTCACTGCTGCTATGATTCCAGTGATTGTCGCTCTCGGCGCGAAAGCGGCAGAAGAAGGCAACCCAATTGATCTTGCACCATTATTCTGGGCTCTTGCTATGGGTGCTGGCTTTGGTGGAAATGCGACTCCAATCGGGTCCAGTGCCAATGTTATGGCTGTCTCAATTAGTGAGCGCGGACCCAATCCAATCACCACTAAGGAATGGATGCGTGTAGGTTTCCCTGTGATGATGATTACCTGTATTGTTGCAACGATTTTCATGATAATTTTCCACGGCACTCTGTACTCGTCCCTTTGACGAGTACTGTCTACCTCTTCCGACAGCGTGAAGCGTGAACTCCCATAGCGGGCACCGTGTACGAGTGCCCGATTTGCGGACTGGTCTCATCGGGGACTTCGTCGTGCCCCACATGCGGCAGTGACGAAGAAACTCCCAAGGAGGGTGCGGTGGACAGTTCTCCAAAGTCCGCGCAGTCTAACGAAAACCTCAATCTTCCTTTCGGTCTAGAAGGTCAAGCCCCTCCCGTCCCTTCATCCGATTTGCCCTTTGGCTTGGAGGAGGTGTCCAACGAGGTTTCTGCACCCTCCCTAGCACTTGGCCTTGAGGGAATTCCAGAGGCCACTACTCCCAGTCCCCTGGCATTCGACCTAGAGCATATGCCGGATGAGTCAGAATAGTGATTCGTATGTGCCTATCACCGCCCCCTTTAGGGGGCGTGTGGACTCCGTTTAGTTCAAATACCAAAGGTAGGTCGCCCACCTGCATTTAGTGCGTCTTGGTACTATTAGGTATCAAGATAAGAGGTTGAGGCCGCCCCGCCCTGCGGGGAGACGAGGTG
>CAXEUS010000266.1:0-2683 GCA_963999385.1 uncultured Candidatus Poseidoniales archaeon
CTCGTGGTCTGGTTGGCCATCCGCACTGCCGCTCATCGCGCCTGCCGAAGAGCCCGCGCTAGCGGGTGAGGCCACGGTCGAACCGAGCATGAGCAGCGACAGCAGGACGGCGCCGAGCAGCGTGTCACGCCTTGTTCGCATCGAGAATGACCTGCCGCCCAACCACTATGACCATTACGCCGCTTGGAGCGATGAGCGGCTGCACTAGCAAGTGAATGGAGGTCCGCGCTCCCGGACTTGAACCGGGGACATCCTGATGGCTGCCAATACAACCGTTGTATTCCAGTCTACAGTCAGGCACTCTAGCCAACTGAGTTAAGCGCGGTGACCTGTCGAGGGTGCTCCGCTATTTGGCGGTTTCCGGAGTCGGCCCGCTTCTCAATCAGGTGGGAAAACCCCCTCATCCCTGCGAGACTCAACCGACAACCGTTAATACTCACTGAGAACCCAAACAAGACTGTAAGGAGGTCGCACCATCGGTTCTGGAGAAGGTATGCAGTCCTCCGCTGAGGGGAGCGACTATTCCGAGTTGGTCGACGAACTCTCCCACGATGTCTCTGAAGGACCAGCCACTTCACTGCTGAATGATGAGTTGAGTGACTTCGGTGTTCCCAATCCCCGCTTGTTGATTATCGGTTGCGGTGGTTCAGGTAACAACACGATGAATCGCATCACTCACCTTGGGGTAGAAGGTGCGGTTACCGTTGCCATCAACACCGACAAGCAGCACCTCGATCACACTCGAGCGATGCAGAAGTTACTGGTCGGTCGCCACATCACGCGCGGTCTGGGTGCGGGCGGCGACCCGGGCATGGGTCGCAGGTGCGCGGAGGCGGGCCGTGATGTCATCAGCCGAATCGTCTCTCATGCTGACTTGGTGTTCGTCACCGCTGGGCTTGGAGGTGGCACGGGCACAGGCATCGCCCCAGTGGTAGCCGAGGAGGCGAAGCGCGCCGGAGCCATCGTAGTCGGTATCGTCACCACTCCGTTCGTAGTCGAGCGTCGCCAGCGTATGCAGCGGGCACTCGAAGGGCTGGAGAAGTTGCACAACGCATGTGATGCGGTACTTGTACTCGACAACAACCGACTGCTGCACTACGTTCCCAACCTGCCCCTAGATGAGGCGTTCAGCATCATGGACCAACTAATCGCCGAGATTGTCAAGGGCATCGTGGAGACAATCACTCTCCCCAGCCTCATCAACCTCGACTTCGCTGACGTGCGCACCATCATGGAGGGTGGTGGCCTCACGATGATGCTCTATGGCGAATCTGATCGCGGTCCCGAAGAGGTGGTGCACGAAGCGCTCAATCACCCATTGCTGGATATCGATATCGAGGGTGCAACAGGTGCGCTCATCCACGTCACTGGAGGTCCGTACATGACGCTCGAGCAGGCGAGCCAGGTCGTTGAGTTGATGACCGGAAGGATATCCGCTGATGCCAATGTCATATGGGGAGCGCGACAGGACCCCGGATTCGGTGATACGATCAAGGTGATGGCAATCATCACTGGCGTAGCAAGAGACCGGATTAAGGAGGAAAAGATGAGTGCTGACAGACTTGGAGAAGCCCTAGGGCTGGCTCGTGACAAGTCTGGTGGCAGTCGCTTCGGCTTCCAGAAATTCGACTGAGGGAAGTCCGACTTCTCTCGCTCTACCCACTGTGCTGTAACGCGTGCGAGGACATCCTCAATCAACCATTCAAATACCCTCAATGAATTGTTGTCTGATGCCGCAAGGCAGGAGTGATGTAGAAGATGTCTGAGATTAAAGCAACAGTCGAGATCGCCGACCCTTCTGGGCACACCACACTCGAGCTCACCCGAGCCGAGACCGTGGATGTTGTCGAGCAGAACCCCAATGCTTGGGTATTCGTGGGTAACCAGCTGGTGCAACCGGCTGAGCTCAACGATGTCCAGTGGGGAGCCGACACAATCCGCGTGGTGCCGCCCTTGGTTGGTGGTATCTGAAGCCGCTGCGAGCGGCACCCGCTCGGCCGGGGTCTGCGGACCCCGGTCGGGCACACAGTAGACGCGAAGCGTGGTCGCCAATCCACGCACTCCTTAGGAGGCAAACAAAGAGGTTGAACAGAACATGTTGTACGGAGAGATAGATCCCCAGGATATTCCTGCGAACGAGAAGCGCGCCATCGAGTTCCTCATGGGCGCTGTCAAGATTGCAAAGAGCGCAGGTCATCGCATCGACGTGAAGAAAGGCCGAGTTGTGATTCACTGGGATGAGTGTCCACAAAAACTCTCTAGAGGGGTTCGGATTCGCTTTGTCATACATATTCAGATGATGCTGGAATCACGCTATGAGCATGAGCTGAAGGAAGAACGCCACCTATTCGTTCGGGCCGAGTCAGAGGATGGAATCGGCGAGTGGCTCTGTGTGCAGCTCGTTCGTCCAGACTTCCCCATAGGAGACAATGCGGCCAGTTTTCTATTGCTTGTTCTGTTCGACAGAATGAAGTTCCAATCTGATTTCATCAAGCAACTCATGAAAACAATCCCAGATGTGGTCGAACAGACTCAACGGCAGCGAGCCCTGAATGCCTCTGAAGAACTACTGGCCGAGATTGATGGAGGAAACGATACCGTTCTACAGCAGCACGCGACTGATGCCCTTAGGAACATCGTCGATGCGGTCGGAGGACAGTTGGCCGCAATGGCAATCGATGAA
>CAXEUS010000267.1:0-3052 GCA_963999385.1 uncultured Candidatus Poseidoniales archaeon
AGTATCCCCGGAACTGCCCTTCCCGGTCAGCAGGCCGTCATCGAACTCATCGCCACCAGCCAAGCGGACGACAGTGTGACGGACTCCATACAACTCAACCTGACCGCTTCGATGGTCTCCGATGCTTCTGTCGGAGTCAATCAAGACGACATTCCATTCGGTGGCTGGTTGGTGGACCCGGGTGATTCAGTGGAGGTGCCATTCACAGTGTGGAATAATGCATCTAGTCAAGACACGTTCGTGTTCACTCTCGAGGAATCTGGAATGCGTGGATGGAACATCACTCTCCCGATGATGACCACGTTGGTGGTCCGGTCGGGTGAGACTGGTCAGCTGATGGTGACTGTCACCGCTCCAATCAATGCACAAGCGGGTGACCCGGCGCCCATCCTGTTACCATCCGCCATCAGCCAGATTTCAGGATATGAGGCTAGCAGCATATCGTTCAGCGGCATACGGGTGATGATGAATCACGATTTGATGTTGACACCAATAGACATCCCCACAGATGTTGAGCCGGCTGGCAGCACCTCCTTCCGCTTCGAAGTTCAGAACGGCGGAAATGGCCCAGATCATGCAATCGTGGCAGTATCAGGACTCCCCGTAGGATGGAACTGGTGGTTGCTGTTGGAAGGGGTGAATCTGTCCGGACCCATCTCACTCAGTCCTGAATATGAGGGATTGCATGTCGCTCAGTTCGATGTCGTAATCGAAGTGCCGGGAAGTGAGGATGCGAGCCAGTCATTCGAACTGACTGTGAGCATCACGCCGATGGATGGTAGCGACAACAACCAGAGCGATAACACCCATACATTCGAGATTCTCACCAAGCGAGTGGTGCGCCCATGGCTCTCCGAACTAGACGAATCACATCTCGATGTACGTACGGACAGCATGCATATTCTCGGATTGACGGTACGAAACGATGGGAATTCCTACGATGGAGAACTGCGCATCAGAGTGACCGCTGACACCTTGCTCCCAGGAGTACACGCGACTATCTCCAACGGTGGCCAAACCTTGAATCTCGGTGAGTGGATGGATACTCCACTTCCTCAACAGATGAATCTGTCACTTGTTGCAATCATCACCATCGGTAGAGATGTGCCGATTGATACTCTGGTCACATTCAATTTCACCCTCGAAGGAGGTGTTGGTGATGATGGTGAGCAGCAAGTAGTGGTGCGAACTCTCACTGTCGCGGTATCTTCCCATCGAGACCTCACATTCGAGCATTCACTCGATGCATCCCAGCCTATCTCACCCGGTCAAAGGATGCTGTTCAAGGTGAATGTAACCAGCCGTTCATCGTTCACAGAGGAGCTGAAATTCATATTTGATGAGGCGCCCCTATGGAGTGTATCCTGCAGTCAGCCCGAGGTCGCTGGAGGGTGGATTCTAGTCATCCCGGCTGCCAGCGCCGAATCACCTAGGCAGTTGAGATGGGATTGCGAGATGACTGCTCCAGACGAACCCGCGCCGCCTAACTCTCTGCTGATGAATGTGTACGACGGTGACGCTGAGCAGTTATGGGGGCATTCGGTGTTCATTGTAATCGAATCACCAGTCGACGATGTGGAAGAATTCGTCTTGTTCGGCTACGCATTCTCTGATGCGGACATGCCGATAGTCGGCGCGGCTATCGGCCTCCTGTTCATGATATTCATCGTCTCGATGGTTATCTTGATACAACGCCGCCGGCGCAATTATGATGACGAATACTACGATGATGAAGAGGAGGAAGAAGAACAGGCTCCTGTTCAGCAACATCAAGCAGTGGCACCTCAGACCCAAGAGCAACCGGTTGCGCAGCAACAGCCAGCAGTTGGAATGGTACAGCAGCAGCAACAGACCCAACAGTGGACTGACCAACAGATGCATGATTGGCAGCAGCAACAGGCGGCGCAGCATGCGCAAATGCTCCATCCGCAAACGTCACAACCAGCAGGGCAAACAAATCTCCAGGGAGCATTTGGGAGTCTCGGGGTGAGTCCGGAACAGACGGTTGAGGAAGATCCAGTGACGATGGATCCATCGAAGGCGGCGGATTTGTTGGGTGGTCCCGATATGGAGGCTGCCGAACCTCAGCCAGAGGGGGAGGGATCATCTTCCAACGATGTTGTACTGGAATCTAGTGCGGCTGAGCCTGCCCAAGAGCCGAATGAACATAGCAACGAGCCGTCGTTACCGGTGGTGGACTGCGCATTCTGTACAGCAACGCTGACCCACGAAGATCAATGGGCAGAGTGCGCAGAGTGTGGTGTCTACTCTCATGCTGCGTGTCAGGAAGGCCAGCCAGTGTGCGCTCGCTGTGGAGCCCGGATGTAGAATCAATCGATTCTGTCACCAGTGATTGGTGTGCAATCTAGATTGGAATCAGAGGACGCAACGAGTTCCCCGGATGGATCTATTCCCGGACCAGTCGGCCAGAGGTCGTCGAACTCCTCCCTGCTGAATGCGAGGAATCCGAGTGTGTTGAGTTGACGCAATGCGGCTTCTGTACGCTCGGCAGCCGGGTCGATGCGCTCGTGGAATGTGTTGTTCAGGTGTTCACATATCTCCTCGAATGCACGGTGCCCGTCACATAATTCCCACAATAGGCTGTTCATGTCATCCAGTGTCCTGCGTAACTCCTTTGGGCCCTTCAGAAATCGCGCCAAGAACCCTTCGAAGCGAAGAAACTGCTTCGGATGTCTGAGAACGATGAAGCGACCTGATACCCCTGGTATATCCGGATGTGGTCCCGCTTCACCACGGCGGGCCCACCAGACCGGCAATCGTACCGGCCATGCACCTTCCAGAACTCCTCCATCCCAATCAAGACGTGCACTGTCATCACTCATCTGTCTCACCCAATCTGCCACGTCCAGATGACCAGACTAATCATCGACACAATTCCCACTCCCGCCAGCAGACGGAGCAGCTCCACATTCTGAGTGAAATGACGAACGTACCACGAGCCCACTCCACATAGCGAAACGATGAGCAGGAGCAGGTACCAGCCGGGGGGCATGAGGTCGCGTGGGGGTGGAACCGATAATGACATATCGGG
>CAXEUS010000268.1:0-3474 GCA_963999385.1 uncultured Candidatus Poseidoniales archaeon
CATAGCCTCGGATTCTGCTCCTGAGTGCTGGGTGCATACCCTGCACGGCGTCTAGGTTACCAGCGGCCACGAGGATGAAGTCACACGGAACTGGCTCGGTCTTGGTCAGCGCTCCGCTTGAGCGCTCTGAGCGACCTGAGATGGAGAACTCCTTCTCCTGCATGGCGGTCAGCAACGCCTGCTGCTCATGTAGTCGTAGCAGGTTGATCTCGTCGATGAACAGCACACCACCGTGCGCCTTGTGAATCGCTCCGGCCTCCACCCGCTCATGCGCCGGTGTCTCCATGCCGCCAGACTGGAACGGGTCGTGACGCACGTCACCGAGCAGACTGCCCGCGAGCGTGCCTGTCGCATCCTCGAACGGAGGCATGTCCGAACGCTCGTGCTTGACCAGCAGTTTCGGTATCCGGGCATCGTCACCTGAGGTGAGGCGGTTGCGCAGGAACATGTAGGCGAATCCGAGCAGCAGGATGCTGAAGATGAGCATGAACACATCTCCTGACATGATAGTGGCATAGACCAGAATCACTCCGATGAACAGCGTGATTGACAGTAGCGTCTTGTTGGTCCGCTCTCGAGCAGCCCTGAGGTGCGCCCGCCTGTCAGAGACTATCTTGTCGCCCCGTCCAGCAGGTACAGTCCTGACCCGCGGCTCGTTCTCATCATCGTCGTTGGGATAGCAGAGCGTGTCCTCGAGGACATCTTTCGGCATCAGTTCAGTCATCGCCCTTGCCAGCATCGACTTTCCAGTGCCTGGGTCGCCAATCATCATCATGTGACGGCGTTGCTCCGCCGCCTTGCGAATCACAATAGCAGCATCCTCCTGGCCAATGACCTGATCGACCAACCTGTCGGGAATAGGAACGTCCGCTGTAGATTCTAATTCCAGCTTCTCAACCCAGTCCTTCATGGATGAGTTCTCAATCACCTCTGCAGCCTCTCTATCTTCCATTCCAGAGAAGTCTGAGTATGTGTCCCATTCCTCCTCTTCAGGGGACTCGGGAGACTCGTCTGAACCCATCCGCGCGTGCTCCAGCACACGTTCCTGCGTTCCAACGCTCATTAAACTGCCCTTGAAGGAACTCAACCGTGGAGGGGGTCGTAGACCCCCTCCGCGCGTCATGCGCGTGGGGATGGAGACGGGAAATACTCAACCGCAGCGGCCGGCCCGCATCTTTCGGGGAGCCAATGGAAACGGGGGACGTCGTCGCGCTGCGCGCTGCTGATGGGAGAACCTGGGTGCTCACCGTTGAGGACCGTGAACTGAAGATTCGTGGCATCGGTCGCATAAACCCGCAAAGATTGCTCGCGGAGGTCGAAATCGGGCAGGTTATCGAGGTAGGACAGAAGCGGTTCGCTGTCATAGAACCGGGTCTTGCCGAGATTAGGACAGGAATGAGTAGGCGAGCGCAAATCATCACCCCCAAGGATGCGGGATTCATCGTCAACGCGCTCAGCATCGGTCCGGGTTCGCGTGTCATCGAGGCTGGGCTCGGATCAGCAGGTATGGCATTGCACCTCGCAAGAGCCATCGGTAGCGAAGGGCAACTCATCTCTATCGAGAACAGGGCAGAACACGCCAAGGTGGGCGAGGAGAACCTCGAGCGCGCCAGAGCCGCATGGAACTCCTTTCCCGACCTGCACATCATCGAGGCCGACGCGAACAACTGCAGTGCAGAACTCAGCCAGTTCGACAATGACTTCGACGCGGTGGTCATCGATGTCCCCGAGCCATGGAACACCATCCCCAATCTTGCCACACGACTACGCACAGGAGGCAGGCTCGCCTGCTACTGCCCGGTCTCGACACAACTCGAACAGGCATGGGAGGCGTGTGAGCAAGCCGGATTGAGTGTGGAATGGGCTGGTGAGCTCATCGACAGAGTGTGGACACGCGCATCAAAAGGTGGAGTCAGACCGGGGAACAACCCGATGGGACACACCGCCTTCCTGCTCACCGCAGTCAATCTTCCTGACTTGGAATGAATCAGACGACGCGGACCTTCTCGCTGCACTTGGGACACTTGAAGCGGAACGGCGGCTCCTTGCTCGCCGGCATCTTCAGCGTGGCATCACAACTCGGACAGGTCACCTTGCCGTCGACCATATCGACCTCGTCGGAATCCGCAGCGGTGACCGGAGCCGGAACGTTTGACTTGACCGATTCGGCTCCGATGGGGGGTGGAAGCGGCAGGTCGTCTCCGAGAGGCAGCGAATCCAGTGGAGGAATCTCCGGCTCGTCCTTGCGGCGGCTCACCCTCCAGATGGCGACTACTAGAAGCAGCAGCAACCATCCTGCTGCGAGCAGAGAGATGGACATCTGGTTGTCAAGTGTGATGACTCCCAAATCGATTCCAGCTGGTGGCATCGGCTGAGACTGAGATTTCACGTTGAACGAATCGCTACGCACCTGATGGCCGGACCCGGCAGCCTGTACGCGTAATTCGAGATCACCCCCGCTCTCGGTCATCATCGATGTCAGCATCAGAGAATAGGTAATCTGCTCTCCAGGTCCGATGACGTATGCTGGATTGTTCGAGCCTCCAGTGGCCGTCCACGACGGGCTGAAGTCTCCCGCTCCTTCCCCTTGGAGAGATAGAGTTCCCGAGAGGATTTCGTTGCCGGCGTTATTGAGTTGTACAGTCAATCCAAGACTCCCACCCCACGGGAGGATGTTATCTTCAGTTTCAGTGATATCCACATAGAGCCGTGGTTGGCCGTTCACCCTATCTGCTGGTACAGTGATATTCACCCAATCTGACTCACTCAGAGTACTGTCTTGCAGAGAGGTTGCCGAGACCGAGAAGTTGGTGACGCCCGCCGGCGTGTTCGCCGGGATGTTGCATGACAGTTGGACTGGAACCGCGTTCGCAGATGGTGCCAGTTCCTTCGTCGCGGGAGTGCTGGGGCAGTCCAGTCCAGATATGGACAGGCTCACCGTCATGTTAGAATTTCCAGTGTTCGTTAGCCACATCGTTGCGGGCACCGCTTCTCCAACCTGCGCGGTGGAGACGCTGGTGGTCAGTCCGACCGCCAATCCCACCTCCACCTCCACGGCGGTGAAGGCGAGCGATGCACTCACCGAGTTGTCGTTGGATGATGTCGCCACGAGTGAAAGCGCAACGTCACCGACGGCTGTAGTACGTCGCATCGTGAGGGTCACAGTTCCTTGCTCACCTGCGCCGAGTTCGAGCAGAAGCGGTTCTATCTGCACCTCGAAACCATCACTCGATGGGGACAGTCCGAAGGAGAATGAATCCAATTCATTGCCATCATTCACTACGACGACGTCCAACGAACTGCTCCCTTGGCTGCCCACCGCGAACGTGTCGCCGGCTGACAGCACCCGTACCGCTGGCGCGTGCAGCACCTCGACCTGCAGTGAGATAGTCGTCAATGTCGAGCCGTCAGAGGTGTCGCTCAGGGTGAATTGTGCAGTGTACGTCCCGGCAGAGGACGAAACGGACGCACTCA
>CAXEUS010000269.1:0-5433 GCA_963999385.1 uncultured Candidatus Poseidoniales archaeon
CGAACTTTGTCCTATGCTGTGCGGAATGCACCATCTGCTTCGGTCGCATTTCGGGCACTGCGAGGAGCGCCTGCCCCCATTGTGGCAGCGGGGCTGAACACCGTATCGTCGAAAGAGTGGTAGATATTGATGATCTGCAGACAAGGGTTGCGTTGGCGAACCTACCTGATGGGCTGAGGGGACAACTGGAACATCGAGTACTGGTTGATGCCACCGATGCACCCTTTGAGGCAAACGAGCCACCTGAGTTGACCTCGGAGAACATGCACGAAATCCTGTCAACGCTCGGAGTGGATGAACGAGTGATACAGGAGGTAGACGTGCAGGGAGAACTCGATAAATTGGGTATCGATGAACCGGATGCCGCACAGGTGTGCGAGACATTGGCTGCGGCGGGCCTGCTGCTCGACCTCGGGGAGGGGCGTTGGCGGCCGCTGTAATAGCGAACGTTGATGACAGGAGCGCCGCCCCCCCGGCTCATCGGGCCCGTGGGTTAGTTTGGCCTATGCTCGGAGCTTTGGGAGCTTCAGACCCCAGTTCAAATCTGGGCGGGCCCATCTAGTAAGGACTGAGACGTCGCTGGACTTCATTCCTGTCGAGTGCCCTCGCGACAGTGAATCCGGTGACTGCAACCGCGACTGAACCTATGGCGGCGAACAGACTCGTTGTTGCGACTACAGGCATCCCCACTAGGGCTATCCACGCTCCGAACCAACTGCAGGAGATGGCAGAACTGATTGAGAGACTCGCCCTGCTCCCACCCTTGTCCACGCTGCGCAGCACATACCAACCGATTCCACGACGCCACAGGCCGGCGAACAGCAGTGCGGAGATCTTCGGTAGGAACCTACGCACCCTGATACCCGAAGTCTCATTTCTATAGACAGAGCGCACAGGGACCTCTTCAAATGGAATAGAGCGCTCTGCTAACTTTAGTAGCCACCAGTTCGGATACCCATATCCTGACCATTGATGGACCCAATCCCAGCGTTGCACGTCGCTAAGTCTGACCGCGGTGTAGCCACATTGCGGATCTCGAACAGTTCTTCCAGTGGCCAAACCGGTCAACAGGGAGAGTATTCGTGAGCCGAGTCTCCTGCGCAGTGGCATCTTTCCAAGCCCCTCTGGGTGCGAGAACCGGTCTCCTTTGACGAATGGAACACGATTCAGTTCAGATAGGAGCGAGGGCATGTCATCTGCATCCATCTGAGCATCTCCTGCCATCACTACCGCGGCCCAGTCACCGGGTGGTAACAGATTCGCATCCACCAAGTCGCTGAGCATGCGATAACCAGTGGATATGGCTCCACCTACTCCTAGTCCGTCCGTCCTCAGGACCAGTGGCGTCCAATTGCTCCGTTCTTGTGCACGGGCAATATCTCCGGTCTCGTCGGTCGACCCGTCATCGATGACCAGAACCGCATCCACCCAGTCTGGAATCGAGTCGATTGCAGCTGCGATGTGCTCAGCCTCATCACGAGCGGGCATCACCACTGCGACCCGTCTTCCACCGAACATGAGTTCAGGTCACTCATTCTGTTATTGAACCTGAACACGGCGCAGTCTGCTGTCTCTGCACCGAATGGTTCAATCAGCATCGGTATCCACGGGTTGAATCATGAGACTCGTGTTCGTTGCGCGCGGCCAGTCGCTCCGGCTCGGCTCTGCGGTCACGCGCGGCAGAGACTTCGCAGACGAGGTCATCGTGATTGGCCTTGGAGAAGATGAGGAAGTCCGCTCATTGGTAGAGGTCGCTGGTGGGACTTACCTTGTTCACGAACAGGAATCACATGCACCTCTGCTCGCTCGAACGCTTCTCGATGCAGTCGGTGAATGTGAACAGACAGTGGCCATCGGTTTGGATGAGCATTGGAAGTTGCGGAATTTACCCCGCCAGATGGCCCTGACGCGGGCGGGCTATGACATCTACATCGCCTTCAAACACCGTTCGGACTCCCAGAAGTCAGATGATGTTCCACTGAGCGATAGTGAACCGATTACCGAGGGGAGTTACACATACTCGCAAGCGGACATATCGGTGATGTGTATGACCGGCGAGGGGCTTCAGTCCCTAGCAGAAAGCGATGTTGACACCAGCCCCGCTGATCTTCCTGAGGAATTGGAGGTGCGCATCATCGAACTCGAAGCCACCCCAGCTGGACGCCATCGCGAATCGCTGACGAGTGCATCGCGATTCGCCCAGTTCTTCTACTGGATGCTCGAATCGAGGCACCCGCTGTTGTTGTTCGGAATCCCGGGTCTGACATTCTTCTTGCTCGGCTTCAAGATGGCCAGAGCAGTGATTGACATCGGTGGCCCGCATGACACAGTTTCACTAGGGGTAGCCCTGGCGGCCTTCGCGGTCACATTGGTTGGAGTACTTTCTCTGGTGGCCTCGCTTCTGCTGTATGGAATCGGAAAACAGATCGACAAGATTCAGGTCGAGCAAAGTTAGCCCGTGTTCAGGGAGTCACACGTCGCGAATCTCGTGGGAAGGGAATCGCTTCACGAATATGTTCCGCCCCTGCAAGCCAGGTCACCACTCGGTCGATTCCGAGGCCGAATCCTCCGTGCGGAACTCCACCATAGCGGCGCACGTCGATGTAGAACTCGTATGGCTCGCGCGGCGTGCCCTCCTCATCGATTCGCTCCAATATCTCCTGTTCCGACCAGGTCCGCTCCCCTCCACCGATGATCTCTCCGTATCCCTCGGGGGCGAGCAGGTCGTGGCAGAGTACGAATTTGTCATCCTCGGGGTCCGGGCGATGGTAGAACGGTTTGGCTATCCGCGGGTAGTGGGTGAGGAAGTGTGGGACGTCAAAGTCGGCTGTTAGTACCTTCTCCTTTGAGTAATCAAGATCGTCACCCCATTCGACTTTGACCCCTTTTCCCTGGAGGGTTTCGATGGCCTCGTCGTAGCGCATACGTGGATAGGGGGAATCAGCGAATCGCGCCACCACATCCAGGTCCCGGTCGAGTGAGGACAACTCCTGTTCGCGCTCGTCAAGCAATGTGCGGGCAATTGAACGAACCAGTGCCTCACCATGCTGCATCACCTCGTCATTGCCACCCCAGGCGATTTCCATCTCTGCGTGCCAGAATTCGGTCAGATGTCTCCGAGTACGGCTTTTCTCAGCACGGAATGAAGGTGCGATGGTGTAGAGTCTCTCTAGTGCAGGCATCGCTGCCTCTGCGTAGAGTTGCCACGATTGAGTAAGGTATGCCTTGCGTCCGAAATAGGGAACCTCGAACAGGGTGCTACCCCCTTCCACTGCGCCGGCTACGAAGCAGGGAGCCTGATATTCGACGAAATCGAGGTCTCGGAAGTAGGAATGTATGGCTCCGAACACACTAGAGCGCAGTTTCAGCATCGTCGTCATCCGTTGTGTGCGCAGGTAGAGATGGCGATTGTCCAGCAGGAACTCCGTCTCACCACCATCAGCCTCGGCCATCGAACTCTCAGTGATAGGGAAGGGATTGTCTGCAGATACCGGGCCAACCACCTCGCCACCATTGACGATTAACTCATGCCCCCCCGGGGCGCGTTCGTCAACATTGACGATTCCCGAAAGCGTGACACTGGTCTCTATCAGTGCCCCACTAAGGTCGTCGAATGTCTCATCACCGACCGTTTCCCGTTTGATGACACACTGGATATGCCCGGTGGAATCCCGCAGAACCACGAACCAGATGTTGTTTGAGCCACGGGCGCGGTGAATCCAACCTTTCAACTCGACCTCCGCTCCATCGTGCTCACCCGCTTGGACCCCTCCAATCCAGTGAGTTTTGACCATCTGAGTCACCTTCCGCGCCGCCTGACGGCCCCGCCCATTTCAAGCGAGACCCAAGACCGACTGAATACATTGATGGCGGTACACCTGCTCGAATCTCCCTCCCGAGGCATCCAATGGCCGACATTCCGACCGGCGCAACTCACCGACTTGCAGTCTATGCCATCGGTGGAAACGCTCTCTCTGATCCATCTCTTGTGGGCGACGAAGCCAGCAGCGCGGCTGCAGCTGCGATGAATGCTGTCCTGAGTGATGTTGTCGATCTTCTAGAGGCGGGGTCGCGCGTGGTCATCACCCATGGAAACGGTCCTCAGGTTGGTGAGATGCTGCTAATGGAGGAGGCATTGTATGACCGCCGTCGTCAGGACGGTCAACCTGCTCCACCCCCTGTAGGTCTCGACCATTGGGTGGCAGCAACCCAGGGCACTCTCGGTCATGAGATTGCCACGCACCTGGATTTCGTTCTGCGGGAGCGCGGGCGACATGAGCAGGTGGCAACACTGCTCACCCGCGTCGAGGTGGACCCGGACGACCATGCCTTCTCACATCCGACGAAACCAATCGGGCCGCTAATCGATGATATTGACGCAGTACCAGATGAATGGGAAATCGTCGTGACCGCGGCAGGTCCGCGGCGTGTGGTGGCCTCTCCAGTCCCGCTTTCGATAGTCGATGATGATGCCATAGCCGCGCTGCTCGGGGCTGGGGCAGTAGTCCTGTGTTCTGGAGGAGGTGGCATACCCGTAGTCAAGCATGGCGACGGTCACCGCGGGGTGGATGCAGTCATCGACAAGGATCGCGTATCGGCATTGCTGGCGACATCGCTCGCTGCGGATACGTTGGTCATCAGCACGGCCATCGATTCGATCCGCCTCGACTTTGGAAAGAAATCCGAGCGTACTCTAAGAAAACTTGACATTAACGAGGCGGTGAATCATCTGGAATCCGGCCAGTTCCCTTCTGGAAACATGGGTCCCAAGGTCTCCGCAATGTTATCGGCAAAATCCGCACGACCGCAGATGCAGGTTGTACTATGTCAGCCAGGAGACGCGTTTGCTGCCCTTCGTGGTGAGGCGGGCACAGAGATTACCTGAGAATCACCTCAAGATTCCGATGAGAAACAATGGCGGGCCATACGGGGTTCGAACCCGCGGCCTACGGATTAAGAGTCCGTCGCTCTACCTGACTAAGCTAATGGCCCACCCCGACGGGCACGCCTCCCCTATTTGACCGCAACGACGAGCATCTCATCGCCCCAGTCTACCGTTCGGTTTCAACAGCAGTTCGACACCAGTTGATGAGCCGATGACAACAGCATCAGCCATCCCAGTGAATAGACCGACTTCGACCACTCCAGCGATGCCACGCACATCGGCCTCCAAACCTACTGGATTGTCTATGGTTGCCCCGAAATTGCAGTCGAGGATGTAGCCACCGTTGTCGGTGATGTACGGATCATCCCCACCACGCCTCGACACTCCACCAGGGCAGAGTTCACCAAGATGCCGCGCGGTGACTTCCCAGCCGAACTGCAACACCTCGACAGGAAGGGGAAATGCTCCCAAAGTGTCAACCTGTTTGGATGGGTCGGTGACAACTACCATCGCTGCCGATTCCTGAGCGACGATCTTCTCCCGTGTGA
>CAXEUS010000270.1:0-3175 GCA_963999385.1 uncultured Candidatus Poseidoniales archaeon
GATTCCACGCACGAACGGAGCACAGCGACTTCCTTTACGCCACGGCTTGATATCCGCTGACCAGTTTGTCTGGTCAATCTCGCCCACTCGAACCCTGACTCTCTCGTCTTCACCCGCGAGCCAGTGCCCCTTCTCGGAGAGGCGCGGTAGTTCTGCGAGTTCGTCGACGATTTTCAGCAATCGTTCCCGCTCGTAGCGATCAGCAGGGAGTCTGGGCACTGACCAGTCTGAACGACTCCAACGTTCCCAACGCCCACGGTCGAGAGAGAGGCGTGGCACCGATGGCTCGAGCCCTCGGACAGCACAGAGGTCGCTGGATTCTGCTGGCCCGTACGAGATCATTTCTTGAGTCTCTCCACCGACTGTCAAACCGAGTACCAGCACCCCTTGGGTAACGCCGGCAAACAATCGCGCTGACTCAGGGAATGACCAGATGCTGGTCCATTCGTGCTTACTGACCAGGAGGTTGCGTAGCGGTGCACTGCTCTGCTCGCGTAGGAGGCTATCGGGAACTATCATGCGGATGCGGCCGCCCGGCCTGACTAGTTGCATGCTGCGCTCGAGGAACAACCTGTAGAGGTTCACATTACCTCTGAGAGTCGAGAAGCGCAGCGTCCCATCTTCCTCTCGCAGACCACGCAATTCCGCACCGAGCTCCTTACGCATCCGACTCCCTTCGGGATGTCCGCGGAATCTGTCCTTGATGCGCAGCCACGGCGGGTTGGTAATCAGCAGTCTCGGCTCATCCGTCCATGGCCATTCGCCACGCAGGGTGTCAACGATGCAAAGCACGCCCCCGAGGATTTCCTCCACCTCACTGCGTGCCATCATTCCTGGTTCTGGGTCATCATCGAGAGCGGCGAGCCCGTGGCGCACCAGTGTCAGGTGCAGCCTGCGCAGCGTTGCTGCGACAGCAACGTCACAAACGTCGCAGAGTTGCATCGTGGAGAGCAGAGATCGTGTATCTGCCAGCCGGTCATCGGCATTGAACTCGGATGACGCTTCAGCGTGCCAGCGAATAAGTCGTGCTGGGAATAGGCCGCCACCCACTGCTGGGTCGGCGAACGGTAGCGGGATTCCGCTGCGGGTGCGAATTCCAGCGGCGATTTCAGCCTCGGTCTCCTCATCGATTTCGACTTCAGTTCCTTCATTATCTTCTAGGTTCAACTGGTCGAGATGCATCAGGAATCCAGGTGGCAGTGCGTCCAGAGATACGTTCGGCTTACTGTTCCCGTTCACGCTGCTTGGAGAGATGTCCTGTTTCAACTCGGCGGCGATGACAGCATCTGCCAGTCGTGTAGGGGTAGGGTGTGCACCGCGGGGGCTGCGACCATCATTTTCAGCATCGTGACGGCAGAGCAGGTGGTCGAACACGTGACCTGGGTCGGTGAGCAGGCTCGCGGGTAGAGTGGGCCAGTGTGAGGGCAGCATGGCAGCCACGGGTTGGCCTTGGCGCAGCGCTTCCTCCCAAGCTGTCAGCCAGGTGTCGATCTGCTCCAATCGCGAAGGACATTCACGGTCGAGTCTCGCGTACCAGCCGCTGACATTCCCAGACCGCATCCCAATCCCTCAGCGCGGCCGCGCGCCGCCGCTCGGTATGAATCGTTCGCCCGCGTGGGCGCACGTCCACGCGCGCGCGCACGTGAGAATCTACCTAGAATCAGGGGAGCCCATCGTCGGCAATCAGTCGGAGTCGGGCTCTCCCAGCAGCAGCTCGTCTCCGGGAATCTCCAGTTTGAGTAGCCGTCGCCCGCGCGCCAGCCAAGTCCATCCTTCGGTCACCCAGTCGTAGAGTTCGTCGAGGACGTCGGCATCGATGTTACCGAGTTTCGCCATTCTCTCGAGCACCTCGATTTCGTCCACATGGTACTCTCCATCTGCGGCGGCGAGCAGCACGGAATCTCTGAGCGCGAGGCGAAGAGTGTGGTCGGATATTCCATCAACCACATCATCGAAGTCAGGCGGATTGCGCAGCGCCCTGCGCACAATCTCCCGTTCCTCCGGCCGCAGCATCGCTCTGCCCATGAACGCCTCGAGCGCTGCCATCTCCTCGCGAACCAACGCCCCATCGGCGTTGGCCAGCACGGTGAGCAGTTCGATGTACCGAGTCTTCTCTTCGGGATCTAGGATGTCCACAGCGTCTGGGAGCATGCCGCTCATGCCGCGGCCCCCTCAATCCACGTTCAGCAGGTCGAGCCCTTCCTGCATCCAGTCGTATCCGCGCATCACCCAGTCGAGCAGGTCGTCGACCACTCCATCATCCACGCCGATGTGTTTAGCGATGCTCTCCAGAACAATCTGCTCCTCTTCGTCAATCACTCCATCGGCCGACGACATCATCGCCGCATCCCGCAGAGCCAGCCTGCCGGACACCTCACCGAGGTCCGCAAGGCACTCGTCGAGCGAGGGTGGCTGGTTCAGGTAGGAGCGGATTTCCCTGCGCTGGCGTGGAGAGAGCAGAGCGGTCCCCAGCCGCTGTTCGAAAACGGCCATCTCGTCGATGGTCACCTCGTCGTCGATGCGCATGATATAGGCTAGCAGTTTTGCGTACGCGAAGCGTTCCTCTCGCGGAAGTTCGTGGAGGGTATCAGGAAGCACGGGCCTGCCGAAGTCGGACGCGAATAACAACCCTGCGCTGAAACAGATTGGTGTTCCGTCCTCAATCGTCTTGGGTTTCGACATCAGATGGCTTTCCCGTCAGGGTGTCTCGCAGAGCAGCATTGTCTGTCTGGATTGCCTCGAGGATCTCGTACTTCACGCCCAGTTCAGCTGCCAGAACTTTCAGTGCCATCGAGTCCTTGGGCAAGCACTTGCCCCCGAACCCGCGGTGGAGTCCGAAGATTGGGTCCATGTGGCTCGGGCCAATCGGTTGCGCCTGCTCGGCGGTGATGATATCTGCAACCGCGTACCAATCTTCTCTTAGAGATTCACAGATGTCGTACATCTGATTGGCGAAGATGACCTTGACCGCGTAGAACGTGTTCTTGGTGTATTTCACCAGTTCAGCCTGGGTGGGGGTGACTTGGAAGGTCTGCTCGCGCTTGAGCACACCCGCTTCCCGATGTTGCTGGAACACCCGTTCTGCCACGTCTGCATGGTGGGTCCCGCATACGAGGATGTCCTGATTTCCGAAGTCCTCCAAAGCCCGTCGTTCCACAAGGAACTCTGGTGAATA
>CAXEUS010000271.1:0-6881 GCA_963999385.1 uncultured Candidatus Poseidoniales archaeon
GGATTTGATAATCAACCCACACGCGATTCCCAGCCGGATGACCGTTGCCCACGTTCTCGAAATGATTGGAGGCAAGGTTGGTTCGATGGAGGGTCGCCTCGTCGATGGAACCGCATTCACCGGTGAGAAAGAGGAATCATTGCGCGAAGGCCTGCTGCGTGGAGGATTCTCTCATACAGGCAGAGAGCAAATGGTCAACGGGGAAACTGGGGAGACTTACCCTGCCAACATCTTCGTTGGTTGTATCTACTATCAGAAGCTGCATCACATGGTCAGCGGCAAGATTCACGCACGCAGTCGCGGCCGCGTACAGATTCTAACACGTCAACCGACTGAGGGTCGCGCCCGTCAAGGTGGACTGCGCTTCGGTGAGATGGAGCGCGACTGCCTGATTGCTCACGGTGCCTCGATGGTCATCAAAGACAGGTTGCTCGATGAGAGCGATGGCGTCGAACTCGCCGTCTGCGCACAGAGTGGCCACGTTGCTTACTGGGATTGGAGACGGCGTTGCTATGTCAGCCCACTCCACGGCGATCGCGCTGAGGTGCATCTGGTGCAGACTTCGTACGCGTTCAAACTTCTACTCGATGAAATGAAATCGCTCGGTGTCGCCATGAGACTCGAGCTGGCGGACCGGAGGTGAACAGATGAAAAGACAAGACTCATCCAAGATACCGAAGCGAATCAGCGCGATCAAGTTCAGCTTGATGTCGCCTAATGAGATTCGTCGCATGAGCTCCGTCGAGGTCAAGACGGCAGACACCTACAAGGACGACGGACACGCATACCATCAGGGTCTGATGGACCCTAAGATGGGTGTGATAGAGCCCGGTATCCGCTGTGAGACATGCGGCAACAAGCATGACGATTGCCCAAGTCACTTTGGCCATATTCAACTCGAGTTGCCGGTGATGCATGTTGGATTTACCAACCTCGTGAAGAATGCTCTCAAAGCTACCTGCAACTCCTGTAACAAGGTGCTGCTACAAGAGCAGGAAGGCACCCACCCCAATGACAATGAGAAGTCTGAGCAGGATTACTACCGAGCCAGGGTACTGGACATCATCGTGAAGCACGGTGTTGGTTCCACCGAGTTCAGGAAGATCATCAAGGAGATTGAGAAGCACTGCTGTCACAAGAAGAGGGCAGTGTGTATGCACTGTGGCAGCGAGCAGGGAAAGATTGGCATAGAGAAGCCGACCACCTTCAAGGAGAAGTGGGATTCCGATAAGAGGGAGCACAAACTGAACGCTCGCGACATCCGCGAGTGGCTCGAAGGCATCCCTCAGGAGGACCTCATATTCCTCGGGATGGATAAGGATTCGAGCCGCCCTGAATGGTCAATCATGCGAGTGCTACCAGTCCCCCCAATCACCGTTCGCCCATCGATTACATTGGACAGCGGAGACCGTTCAGAGGATGACCTGACACACAAGTTGGTGGACGTGCTTCGCATCAACCAGCGATTGCGTGAGAACCGTGACCAAGGTGCACCCCAACTCATCGTTGAGGACCTATGGGAGTTGCTGCAGTACCATATTACGACCTATTTCAACAACCAGACTAGCGGTATTCCGCCAGCTCGACACCGCTCAGGACGCCCGCTGAAGACACTCACACAGAGACTGAAGGGTAAGGAAGGCCGCTTCCGCAGTAACTTGTCAGGTAAGCGAGTCAACTTCTGCGCGCGCACAGTCATCTCTCCTGATCCCTGCCTTGGCATCAACGAGGTGGGTGTTCCGAGGAGAGCGGCGAAGGAACTGACGGTTCCCGTGCGTGTGACGAGCCGCAACCGCGAGCAGTTACGCCAGATGGTCCTGCGCGGACCCGACGTACATCCTGGTGTGAATTACATCGTGCGCGGTGATTCACATCGTGTGCGAATCACCGACCGTACCAAATTCATCTGGTCTGGATTCCGCTGCCACAACCCCGAATGTCACGCGGGTGACGTGGAGCGAGACGAGCCTTATCCTGGGCGCTCACCGGCATTGAACAGTGTACTGCCCGCACCGAACTTCCTTCCCGGGTTCGAAATTTCAGAGGACAAGATTCGCAAGCCCGACGGAACGGTTGAGACGGTTGGCTGGAAGCCTGACCTGGATTCCACCATCCTCAATCTTCGTGGGGAGGATGAATCTGGAAACAGTCTACCCGATAGTGACCCGCGCGCTGTCATTCACTACCGTTGGCAATTCGAACACAACCATCCCGATACGGAGTTCCCAGAACACCTGCAGGTCATCTGCCCTCACTGCGGATCGCCGCATAGTGAGGAGTCAGAGGAGCGAACGCAAGTGGAGGATAGACTGTCAACCATCGATTTGGATGGCAATCCTAAGCCGGGAATGGTGGTGGAACGTCACCTGATAGATGGTGATGTAGCCATCTTCAATCGTCAACCGTCATTGCATCGCATGTCGATGATGGTGCACGAAGTTCGTGTCATGGATGGCAAGACATTCCGCTTCAATCTGGCAGTCTGTACCCCATACAACGCTGATTTCGATGGAGACGAAATGAATCTCCACGTCATTCAGTCAGAAGAGGCGCGTGCCGAGGCGAAGATTTTGATGCGTGTTCAAGAGCACATCCTATCACCGCGCTATGGTGGCAGCGTGATTGGTGGAATCCACGATCATATCACCGGGGCTTTCCTAGTCACTCACGGTGATCGAGTCATCCCGAAACCGTTGGCACTAGACGTTCTCGGCACAATCGGATGGACCGGTGATATGCCGAAGTTGGTGAAGGACGATGATGGAGCTCCCGGGTACATTGGTCGAGAACTGCTCAACCTACTCATCCCGTCGGGTATCAGCCTGCGCTTCAAGAGTCGCAGCAAGGAGGATGTCGTGGTCGTCGATGGAGAGATTGTGTCAGGGACCATTGACAAGAACGGCATCGGTGCCGAGGATGGTCGCCTGCTCGACGCGGTCGTGCAGACGCATGGCCCTACGCGCGGCGCGAAGTTCATCGATGACATGACTCGCTTTACAATCGCCATCTGTTCGACGCTCGGATTCACTACTGGTATCGACGACGAGGATCTGCCAGCGGAAGCCCGTGCACACATCGCTGAAATCAACGTGAAGGCAAAAACTCAGGTTGACGTGGAACTTGGAAAGTTCGGAAAGGGTGGCAAGGGTGAGTTGCTCAATCAGGCGATGGTATGCAACAAATGCGCCGCGCATGCCTACGACAGCCATGAAATTGCATACGATTCCATGTCAGGAGAGTGGAGTCAAGTCAAGGTTGCCGAGAAGTCTGAGAAGTGCCCGAACGATGATTGCGAATACAATCAGGGTTCGAAGACCAAGGCGAAGAGCGCGAAGTACGTGAAGCATGCTTCCTATGGGAAGACTACGAAGTTCACCTACGAGGCGCGCCCAGGTCGTACCCCACTTGAGACGCTCGAAGAGAACATCATGAAGATTCTCGACGGTGCCCGCTCGCAGTCTGGTGAGGTCGCTAAGAATTTCCTTGTTGGTGACAACGCTGCGGTCATGATGGCCGTCTCTGGCGCTCGTGGTTCGATGGACAACCTGTCGATGATGGCCGGTTCGATTGGTCAGACACGTGTGCGCGGACAAAGACTTGAGCGTGGTTATCAGGATCGCGTGCTCCCTCACTTCCGCAGGATGTCCAAGGGGGCGCAAGAGAAGGGATTCGTCGCCTCATCATTCAAGCGGGGATTGGAGCCGACAGAGTTCTTCATGCTCTCGATTTCCGGCCGAGAATCGCTGGTGGACACCGCAGTTCGTACGAGCAAGTCAGGCTACATGCAGCGTCGATTAATCAACGCCATGGATGACCTGAAAGTGCACAGTGATGCACCGCACTCAGTGCGTAATACTGCAGACCGCATCATCCAGTTCAGTTACGGAGAGGACACAATCGACCCTACTCGCAGTGTGAAAGGATCAGCTGTGAACATCCAGATGGTACTCGATAACGCTCTTGGAGGTGGAAAGTAATGGTAGTCAAATCAGCAACCAAGAAGAAGCTCATGGACATGGACATCAACGAGGAGTATGCTCACCAACTCGCCGACGGGCGAAAGTGGGATGATGTCAAGGAATTGGCTGCCGGTGAGATTGCAAAGATATGCGGTCTCTCGTCCGATGAAGCCCAGCAACTTCACGACCGCATCCAGTCGTTCAAGAAGCGCAGCCGCTCCGATTCTGCCGCTGCCGGAAAGGCCACTACAGTCGTGCGCGCCCGTCGCACTTCCCGTCGCCGCGGCCAGTTGCTGCAGCAGGAGCTGGAATTGTATGACCGCGAGCAGAAGGAAATTCAACTGAACGAAGGGCTGACTGAATCCCCGTTCTACAGCCAACTCGCAGAACTGGTAGAGGCGAATGGATATCCTCTATCTGCCAAGTTGATTGCTGATATTGCAGCCGCATTGGAGGATCGGGATGTGAAGAAACTCACCGCAAAACAGGCGGATAAGGTGCTCATCGAAGCGTCCTCGGAGATTGAGCGTGCGATTGTGGACCCCTATGAGGCGGTTGGAATTCTGACCGCACAATCACTTGGAGAGCCAGGTACGCAGATGACGATGCGCACCTTCCACTACGCGGGTGTTGCGACGGTCAACGTAACTCAGGGTCTACCCCGAATCATCGAACTGGTCGATGGGCGCAAGGTCCCCAAGACTCCGACGATGCGTATACATCTCACAGATGAGGTAAAGACTGACGAGAACAAGGTGCGCCAAATAGCCGCCTCGCTCGAGGTGACACAGACGAAGGACATCGCCGCCATCGAGACTGATGTCACGCAGCGCCGCATCACATTGGAACTCATCCGTCCCAACTTGAAGCAGAAGAACATGACTGGGGTGCAAGTGCGCGAACTACTGGCTCGGAAATTGAAGTTGTTCGTCGATGCGGACCATGAGACTCGTCCGAAGAATCTCACAATCATTCCAGGGCGTAAGAAGGAGGAGGACGATGTCACTCCCAACTACACCGAGTTGCTGGCGCTGGAAGAGAAGGTGAAGGACCTGCGCCTGAAGGGTGTTGCAGGAATCGAACGAGCGAACATCCAGAAGAATACCGATAGCGGTGAGTTCTACATCGCCACTATTGGAAGCAATCTTCCGCGTGTCAGTGAGTTTGAATCGATAGAGCGCTCGCGTACTTACACAAACAACATCACCGAGATTCACGAGTACTTGGGTATCGAGGCAGCACGCCAGGCAATCGTCAACGAATTGCAGATGACGCTCGCCGAAGCGCGCCTCGATGTGGACGTGCGACATCTTCTCGTCATCGCCGACGTGATGACCAGCGAGGGAGAGGTGCGTGCGATTGGTCGCCACGGTGTGAGCGGCACGAAGCACAGCATCCTCGCACGCGCGGCTTTCGAAGTGACCGTGAACCACCTGCTACAGGCCGGTGTTATTGGTGAGCGGGATCACCTGAGGGGTGTCGCCGAGAACATCATCGTTGGCCAGCCTATTTCTCTGGGAACTGGCAGTGTTGAACTGTACTACGTCCCTGAGGGTAACTGAGATTACGACCGGAGATGAACAAATGGATTTGGTCAGACAACTGAAGACCGCTATGAGCAGCGGTAACGTGCTTCTGGGACAGAATCAGACGGCCGACGCCTGTTCAGCAGGTGATGCGAAGCTGGTCATCTTTGCAGCTAATTGCCCACAGGAGTTCGTCGCAGATATGGCCAACCGTCATCCTGATGTTCCGATGCACCGAGTGAATATGGTCAATCGTGACCTCGGTGCCGCATGTGCCAAACCGTTCCACATCAGTACCATCTGCGTTCTTGACGCAGGCAACAGCGAACTTCTGAGCCTGCAACCTAACCTAGACTGAGCCGACTCGCTGTTCATTTGCGAGCGCTCAAATCCGGCTATATTCCTGCCCTGCACGGCAGGTTTGATGTGCTGCGGGCCTGCGCGGTGATGTATGAGCGTGGCGCTTCCCGAGATTCTCTCCCATCTTGGTGTTGAACTACGCCCGTTGAATCTCGTCAGTCGCACCCCTGGAATCGTATGTCTAGGAGAGTTAGAGATTCTTCCAGAGAGTTTGAGGGATGTTCCAGTAGTCTTGGGTGCCTACGTATGGCATGCTCAGCCAGGATGGGCACCAATAGATCGTCTGGAGTTGGAACGCTGGCTGGTCGATGCACCTTCAGGTTGCCACTGGTTGGTATCTGAGCGCAAGTTGGTGGAGATGCGTTCACCCCCGCGTCGCGATGATATCGCACTCATCCTATGGGGGCCTAAGCGCATCTCTCAATGGCTGGGTACTGCTGTACTGACAGGTGAACTAGAGGTCGACACGTCTCCACTGCCTTCTGAGACGATGGTGAATGTCGCTGAGCGGGCTGAGGTTCCTGAACCACCACCATCTGGGATTGCCATCCGCCCGCGAATCCAACTCAGAGAATGGTTCATTGAGAAAGGGTTTGAGCCGCTCTCCACCCAACCGGTGCTGCTTGCAGCTAGATTGTGGACCGTGGAGGGGTATCTGATTGGCCCTGAGGATGCGCGTGAGCGCAATTCCTGGACGCTTCTTGAGGATCCATTCGGCGCCACGTTCGAGCGGGCTGGAGAACTCGATACGCTCGAGCATATCCCGAATCTGGAGCGCCTTCTGCCGGATGTCTGGCTCGACGACTCCAGCCTGAGCGCAGCGCTTCCCGAGTTGTGCGAAGAGCGGCGCTCGTGGGAGGTGCGTCAGCAAGGAGACGATGGCTCTGTTCTAGGGAATCTGCTGCATTGGTGGAGACTGGAGCTCGATTCGGCGGTATTCACTTCACGAGAAGCATTCCTGCCGGCTTGGAAGGTCAATGCTCCTGGCAGAGGGTGGATTATCGTGCATGGCTTGACTGGGCGAATGCTGACCCCA
>CAXEUS010000272.1:0-5191 GCA_963999385.1 uncultured Candidatus Poseidoniales archaeon
AGAAGATGAGATTTCGGCGGTATCTGACCGGTTGGGATGCTCGGAAGCGGATGCCTTCGCACTGTGCGCAGCACCCGAATGGCAGGCGGAACTGGCTCTCGAAGCTGCGGTCCATCGCGCCCGCCTCGCTTGGCACAGGATTCCCAAGGAGGTCCGCAACGCCGTCATCAAGAAAGGGGGCCCAGAGGATGGAACGACCACTGCGATGCGCCCTCTCCCAGGTGGCGCGCGAATGTATCCTGAGACCGATGTCCCTGTGCTGGTGCTCACTGAAGAGCATTGGAGTCGAGTGAGCGCTGATGTCCCCCCCTCTCTGGCTGAGCGACGGGAGAGATTGGCTGCATGCGACCTGTCACAGAATCAGGTGGATTCACTACTGGGCGCGGAACTCGACGACGATTTTCATGCCGGTCATTCCGGGACGTTAGCCGAGGGCCTGGGTTCTCTTCCCGCTAAGGCGTGGGCGAGCCTGCTGCTCGATCGAGTAAGGGATGAGGTGGCCGAACTCGCAGGAGCACCCACTCCAGAATCCGTTCATCTGTCTCTGATTGGACTCGTACTTTCGGCCCGCACAGCAGGTGAGATTACTCGCGATGGACTAGTTCCGCTGGCGACGCATCTGCTCACCTCGGGGACATGGAAGGATGCCGGTGGAGATATGGGAGTGGTTCATGCAAGACTGCTCGAAGAGGCGGAGGAACTCGGTTTCGTACCGGCTGAGTCCAGCGCTGTTGAGGCAGCGGTAGAGAAGGTACTCGCTGATCGAGCTGAATTCGTGGCTGAACGGGGCATGGAGGCGATGGGCCCCTTGATGGGCGTCGTCATGGGTGAACTGGGAGGAACAGCTGACGGAGCCGAAGTATCCGCAGCGCTCAGAGCCGCATTGCAGCAGTTATCCAATGATTCCTGATTCATCCTGAAATCAGGGTCCTGCCAGCGCTGGTAAATCGTTATGTGCTACTAGAATGGGCTTAGGCACGTTGGGAATATGATGGTAGTGAATGAAATGCGAGTGAGCGCGTTTTGGGTCGCGCTGTTGCTGGGTCTTTCCAGCCTGTGTTCATTGCTACCAGTTACTGAAGCGAATGGGGGAGCACACGAACAGGTCAGCATCCAGAACTTTGTCTTCGACCCATCAAGTCTTACGATAAATGTGGGTGATTCTGTGACCTGGACGAACAACGATGGGGCATCACACACAGCTAGTTCTACGAGTGGTCCTGAATCATTCGATTCGGGCACACTCACGGGGAATGCGTTCTTCAATTACACATTCAACACCGCTGGAACATACGATTACCAATGCAACATCCATACCTCGATGACTGGATCGATAACCGTGATGGCACCGAATAATCCACCCGAGGTTTCCGATGTCACACTGTCTCCTAGTCCGGCGTTCACTGATGATTTGATTTCTGTTTCCTCCACGACTTGGGACCCTGATGGAGATTTGGTAACTCTCAGTTATTCTTGGTCAGTCAATGGCAATACGATCAGTGAAACAGGTAGCACCCTAGCCGGCTCATCGTGGTTTGACAAGGGTGATCAAATCGCAGTTGAGCTCACACCGAACGACGGAACAGTCGATGGCCTTGCGGCCAGTTCCACTTCTCTCACGATATCCAACAGCCCACCAGCAGTGGTATCGGTGGCGATATCGCCATCACCGCTCGACAATGAGTCAATAGCACTCTGCATCGCTTCTGGTTGGACTGATGCAGACGCTGATCGAGAAGGTTACCAATACGCGTGGGAGGTGAATGGCGCATCATTGCAGCAAACCACTCAATCAGCTGGTCCATTCAATGAGGATGATGCTGTGTTGTGCACTGTCACGCCGAATGATGGGGTGCAATCCGGCACACCGGTTTCGAGCAGCCATGTGACTGTTGTCACTGTAGATGCCCCGGATACAGATGGCGATGGTGTTCCAGATTCAATCGATTTATGTTCGAACACGCCGCAGGGCGAATCGGTCGATGTGAATGGGTGTCCAGCCTCTCAGCGCGATGAAGATGGAGACGGCGTGAGTGATGCCGATGACGCCTTCCTCAACGAGCCGAGCCAATGGAGTGACAGCGATGGTGATGGTTACGGTGACAACCTCAGTGGCCATCAAGGGGATGCATGCTCCGACTTGGCTGGCAGCAGCACCATGGCGGTGTTCTACGATGATGTTGAAGACCTCTATTCGGATATTCCACGCTACGGATGCGTGGACAGCGATGGCGATGGCTACGATGACTCCACGGAGTATGACTCTGACCCGTGCACATTAGTTGGCAACAGCACCGAGTGGATTGACCATGATCAGGACTGCGTGGGCGACAACACCGACGCTTTCCCCAATGACCCGTTGGAGAGCCAAGACAGTGACGGCGATGGTGTGGGTGACAACTCGGATGCGTTCGCGTTCAATCCGAACGAGTGGGCGGATGCGGACGGGGACCAAGTCGGAGACAACACGGATGAATGCGATGACGACCCGACTGGCTGGTCCGACGGAGATCTCGACAGAGTCTGCATCCCCAACGACGTCTTCCCCAATGACCCGCACGAGTGGTCTGATGCGGACGGGGACGGGACAGGGGACAACTCGGACCTAGACGATGACAATGATGGCTGGTCCGATGCTGAAGAGAACGAATGCGGGTCTGATCAGTACGACAGCGACAACACCCCTGTGAGTCACGGCGGCAACAACGCAGGATGCACTAATCTCATTGTGGAGCCGGAGCCGGGTGAGCCAGAGGGTGGACTACCTGGATTTACGAGCATGCTCATGTTCACAGCAATCGTAGGGGCATCGATACTTCTGCATCGTAGACGTAGCCTTGAGTGAATTAGTAGTCGAATACCACTCTACTCCTTGTTCGAGAGGTTTGCATTAATCTGCTGTAGGATGTCCCTGATTTCGACGAGAACGTCGTTTGACTGTGAGGTCTGTCCACTGGTACCGGGTGAAGTTGACAGTGAGTCTCGCTGCATTAGGACGCGGTCACGGAAACTGGGACCATCCTTGACTCCAGTTAGGATGAATGGTGCAGATCCCGCGGTCTCGAAATGCATTCGAACTACTCCGAAAGCATTCAGGATTGGGCCCTCGTGTATGGACACATCAGTGAGTTTGTCCAAGGGTATGTTCTGCTGCTTCTTGAACAACCATCCCATACGCATGTTGATTGAGCGGTCGGTCAAGGCGCAAGATAGATTTTGGAATTGCTTATGGTGCACTGGGATTCCTATCACCAACCAGAGTATTGCTAATGGGATTCCAATAATGGTTACTGCCATCCCTATAATGGCACCAAGCCACCAATATATCTTCACTTTCGGGTCAAATTCCACAGAAAACATGTGTCCGCTGTCTGCGTATCCGGGTTCCATCATGTTCCTTGGACATGCACTTGCAACATGAATCTAATGTGTTCTGATTAACTTCGATGTTCAAGATTCGTTATAGGCCGTTTCGCCCACCCTGTGATTCGTGTCTGAGACAGTTAGTCTGCTGGTTTTCGTCGTCGGCTTGAGCGTGTTGATGTGGGGAGCAATCTCTGCTGATAACAGACTGAAGGCACTCTCCGCAATCTGGCTCGTGTTCTTCCTTGTCAGTGCCCCGGCAATCAGCCATGAATGGGCGAGAATGACCTCTGAATTGGTGACAGAGGAGGGTGATTCACACCACGGTCTTCCAGACCTATGGGATGGACAGCAGGTTGTCTGCATCCACTTCCCGAACAATTCGACCCACCCCGACTATTCCGAGGGGAGGCATCACATCGATTACGATGGAACTGACTTCATGACAGATGACGAGTCCAGTGCCACGGGCGCGTGCGTGGGAGGATTCAGTGGTTATGAGAATGGATTTGATTTGATGCTCAATGCCACCGACACCGCTGAGGGAGACTTGGAAGTAGCCTACTCGACCTCAGAGTATGGGATTATGATTGAGACAATTGGAGGGATTGATCCCTGTTCCTCTTACACCTGCTCATCGACTCAAGGTGCATATTGGTCACTCTACCACAATAACGCCTGGTCCATGGTGGGTATTGGAGAACTCTCTCTGCAAGATGACAGCGTCATCGTCTGGCAGGTCGATACCTGGTGACTGATTTCAGCGTAGGAACGGGGATTATACTGAGAGCAGATTATTAGCCGAATCAACAAGAGGGCAGACACATGCTCGGGGCACACACCATAGAAGTCGGCCCGCTGGGAATGCTGGCGATCAACATCTCCCTTCTGACCTTGGTCGGTTGGGCGCTGCTACGCGCTGAGCGCGGGTTGCCCGATGGACGGGAATGGACCCTGCTCGCCATGCTGGCGATCTTCGGGATTTTCGGGCGGGTGCTGCTCGAGCCACTACCCAACATCCAGCCGGTGACCATCCTTGTGCTGCTGGTGGGAGTACACATGGGTGCAAAGCGTTCCATCGCCTTGGCAACTGTCATCGCGCTCGGCTCGAACATGCTGATGGGCCACGGTCTGTGGACGCTCTATCAGGCTCTGGGATGGTCTCTGGTCGGTTGCCTCGGCGCCCTTACTGCCTCCCACCTCAACACCTTGGCAAGGATTGCTGGTACTGCCGCCCTGTGTGGATTCCTGTTCGACTGGGTCATCTCCCTGAGCATCCTGCACACACTCGGTCCGAGCATGCTTCCAGCATACATCATCGCCGGCCTACCATACGACCTGCTTCACGCGATGGGCAATCTGTTCTTCGCCGCTTGGTTGGCAAGCCCGCTGGCTGACATCATCAATCGCCATCAGGTGGTGACTTTGGAGGCGTCTGAGAATGTCCCAGTCACAGCCTGAGCTGACGATGGTGCTCGTCACCCGTCGCGACCTGAAGTTGTCCGCGGGTAAGTTGGCGGCCCAGTGCGGACACGCAGCGGTGGAGTGCGCTCTGAAGGCGCGGCGTAATGTCCCGCGACAGTTGGAGAGATGGCGCGACGAGGGTGCGCGCAAGATTGTGCTACGCTGTGAGGACATAGATTCGCTGCGCCGACTGTTCGGTGAAGCGATGGATGCCGACCTACCCTGCTACATGGTGAAAGATGCCGGGCACACCGAGATACCTGCGGGAACGGTGACCGTCGTGGGTATCGGACCAGGTCCGCGAAGAGAGATCGATGCGCTCACCGGGGATCTTCCACTCGTCAATTGAACTTGTTTCCTTTCA
>CAXEUS010000273.1:0-2079 GCA_963999385.1 uncultured Candidatus Poseidoniales archaeon
CGAGTCGATGTTCTACATCGTGGGAGGCGGCGAGCAGCGAGGCAAGTTCCCCTATCGCAACTCAATTCGCTCTCCGATGTTCATCACCATACCTTACGCTTCCAAGTGCATGATTGGCTACAAGGTGGCTGACATCCCGGCGATCATGGGTTCGTTCGACCCTTGCATCGGGGAGACAGACAGGTGAGTGTATGGCTGAAGGCGACTGGTTGGACCTCCGCGGATGGGTTGAGACACTGTCGTTCACAATCGCCGACAACACGGTGGGGATGAGCCGCTTCTGGCGTCAGAAATGGACCACTGCGGACATCCTTACGGAGTTCATCATGGCGGTCGTCGTGTTTGGAGTAATCATGACTACACTGCTCATGCTGCTGTGGATTGAACGCAAGTTCTTCGCCCGCATCATGGACAGGCGTGGTGCCACCACGGCGTTGCGTAGCCTGTGGGTCGGCGAAGGGGGAGAACACGCCGATTGGTACGGCTTGCTGCCGTTCGGCGCCGGCAGGCCGTTCAAGTGGTTGGTGGGTTTCCTGAACAGGGTGGCCGGGAGCGACCACAAAGTGGAGTCCGTTCACCGTGTGCGCGACCGTAGTTACCACGGCGTCTGGTGGATGTTGCCGGGCATGTTCCAGAATCTGGCGGACGCGATGAAGTTCCTCACCAAGGAGTGGATGGTTCCCAGCAAATCGGACAAGGTGGTGTTCGAGATTGCGCCGTTTATCATCATCGCATCGACCGTGATGCTGTTCGCCTTGATTCCACTCGGTCCGCATGTATGGTCTGCCAATCCTGACCTATCGCTCCTCTTCCTGATGGCAATATTCGGCATCGCTCCACTGGGAGTTTTCTTCGCCGGTTGGTCGTCCAACAACAAGTACACTCTCCTCGGCGGAATCCGTTCTGCCGCCCAACTGACAGCCTACGAGATTCCACTACTGGTATCCGTTCTCGGTATCGCCGTCCTGTGCGGTTCGATGAACATCATTGAGATAGTCGAATTCCAGATGGACGCGGATGGCTGGAACCTGTTCCTGCTTCCACTGGGCGCAGCCCTGTTCCTGATTACGATGATCGCCGAGGTCGAGCGCATTCCGTTCGACATGCCCGAGGCCGAGGCGGAACTGGTCGAAGGGTGGTGGACCGAATACGGCGGAATGCGCTGGGGTCTGCTGTTCATGTCCGAGTACCTGCGTGCGTACGCGGCCTGTCTGCTGTTCTCTCTCTTCTTCCTGGGCGGCTGGGAGCCGTTTGGAGGGAATCTGGTTGCGCAGTACACTGGGTTTGTTCCGGGAATCACTTGGTTGCTGGTCAAATCCTGGATGATGTTCGGCGTGTTCGTCTGGGTGCGTGCCTCACTGCACCGGGTCAGGACAGACCAGATTCTGGAGTTCGGCTGGCGCTGGTTGCTCCCACTCTCGCTCGTCAACCTTGGATTCGCTTTCTGGCTCCGGCTGGAAGTGTGGCAGGGAGACACCTGGTCTCCGCTGGTGATTGGTCTGATCACCACCATCTCAGTCGCGCTGTTCGTATTGCTCGCCATCGATGAGGACCCAGTAGCACTCGAAGGACGAGAGCGCCCCTATTCGGTGTACGTGAAGGCAGGACCCGCAGGTCCGGGAACACACAAGAAGTGAGGAGAGAGAAGCATGGCATACCACCCGCACGCAGCCCCTAATTTTCGCAACATGATAGTGAGACCAATGTGGATGGCTCTCAAGGCGGCGTTGCGTACCATCCCGTATGTCGGTAGTCGCTCGAAGTTCCTCGCCGGCCACAAGGGCGGTGACAAGTATCACGCTCAGCAAGAGGTGATGATCGACGAAGGCACAGCTGAACGTCTGGGCGAGAACCACCCGAGTGTCGGCAAAATCTACGCCGGCGATAGGGAGACCAGCGAACTCGTCCCCTATATCGACCGCCCGCTCACGGTGATGTCCCCTTACGAGCGCCTCGAAGAACTCGAACCGTGGCTGTTCGTTCCAGGCAACTACAACGGCCGAATAGGGGTCATCTGGGAGACCTGCACGGCTTGCAAACTGTGTATTCGCGCTTGTCCTAACGGCTGCGTGCACATGA
>CAXEUS010000274.1:0-1908 GCA_963999385.1 uncultured Candidatus Poseidoniales archaeon
GTGCTGATTCCTGAGCCACACAAGTCGCTCTACACCTTCGGAAACTGGTTCCGCGCCTCTTTCCTATACATCTTCACTTGGCTGTCCGTCTCTTTTCTGGTGGTCAATCCCCCGTTAGGTGACATCGCTGCTCCTGAGGTAGCAGGCAAGTGGACTGTAGTGTTGATGGATGACGACGGAACGGTCATTCTTGACGAGGGTAACCTGACCTCCAAAGGGAGTAAATTCACCCTGTTCCGCAATGACAGCACTGCCTCCGCGTTCATCGTGTTCGCAGTGCGCGACAATACCGATCCCTATGCTGCTACGCTCAGTTTGAATAATCTCAAGATTGCTCCAGGAGAGGAATCGGTTACGGTGGCAGACACGGGTGTCGGAGACCTTGGAAACGGCTCTGGTTCATGCGCTCCCATATGGGATGGTCTCTCGCCCACGCAACGTGATAAGATTGTGTTGCATCAGGATGATTCCTGCGTCGCTCTTGAGTTGGGGAGACTCTCTATCGGTGAATACGACCTCTCCCTCACGCTTTCGGAACAAGGTGATCCGTGGACCAACTCAGCAAGCGAATCGTGGCGACTCACCGTACTCTGATCGCTACCTGATTCAAGCCCATACGGGTTTCAGTAGGTCCGCGTGTTGGTTCACTATCGCTTCAAACATGGGTCTCATTTTTTCCCTGAGTATTTCGTTTCTCACGCTGTCGCTGATTCGCGTTGAGCGCCATCTACGGACGTTTACCGCGAACAGTGTACAGGCGAGCAGGTCCCCGAACAGCAGGTTTTTCGTCATCTTATGTTGCATTCCATCACTAACGTGAACGACTTACCTCCCATACACCTCAATTTCCTACGGAGCCCATGTGGGCTGTAAGTGAAAGTGAACCCGTCAATGTATGCATGTGTTCAGAGGAACAACTCCTCGCCATCAGTCTGAGAGCATCTGGCATAGTCTGCTGCATAGTGCGTCTAGTTGCAGCGCTTCACCACCACCCTCGACAAGCCGGAAGTCAATCTCCGCCATCATCTCCGTCAGATCGAGTTTCTGACCTTCAGATAGGAATTCAATGTCGAACACAGAGCGATGCAATTGGTTCACGAAATCAGTCCCGGCCAGTCCATACTGGTCGAGAATATCCCGAAGTCTGCGGCGCGCAGGATGGAATCCGTCCTGCTTACACCCAAGCACGAATCCATGCAATGCTTCTGGGGGTGCTGTTGCTGTTGTCTCGTAGACGAGTTTCCGGGTAACGTGCGCATCGAGTGATGCGGCCACCTGCAGCGCGGTGATGGCTTTCCTGAGGTCTCCGAGACTGACATGCACGATTGCCTCGCAGGCATCATCATCGAGTTCAATGTCCTCTGAAGCGGCGATATCGCGTACCTCCTCTGCCACTTGGTCGGAAGCTATCGGGCGGAAGCGGAACACAGCGCATCTGGATTGGATCGGTTCGATAATCTTGGACGAGTAGTTGCACGACAGGATGAATCTACAGGTTCCCGAGTATTGCTCCATGATTCGACGAAGCGCTCCCTGTGCGTCGGGTGTGAGTGCGTCTGCCTCGTCGAGGAATATGACCTTGAACGTCGCACCGCCGAGTGGTGCGGAACGGGCGAATTGCTTCACCTTGGTTCGGATACTCTCGAGCCCTCTCTCGTCACTGGCGTTCATCTCCAGGGTGTTTTCCCGGAATGAGTCCGAGAACACGTCTCGGGTGAGGGCGAGAGCAGCAGTGGTCTTCCCCGTTCCCGGGGGTCCGGCGAGTAACATGTGTGGAAACGTCCTCTTCTCAGCGTAGACCTCCAATCGGTTGACTACGGCGGGCTGCCCGCGGATGTCTCCAACACTCTTGGGCCGGTGCTTCTCTACCCACATCTCGCTCATGTCACGCGTACCGTAGCCGACTCA
>CAXEUS010000275.1:0-1503 GCA_963999385.1 uncultured Candidatus Poseidoniales archaeon
GATGCCCGACCAGAGGGCGAAGGATGAGGGCACCTACTACGACTACGAGGAGGACACCAGCCCGTGCCACTTCCCTTCAGGTGAGGATGGGAACGGTGACCCAATCTTTGAAACCGCAGCGGATCCTGATTGTGGAGACTTCGTGGTCGAGGAGAAGGATGGAGGAGGAGGTTGGATTGCCACCGCGGCAGACTATGCGCGCTTCCTTGCGCACATCGATGGAACGCTGACCACAACCGCATTCAACAACTCGTTCGACTACTTCATCTCGAATCCGGACGCACCTGAATACAGCACGTACTACGGTCATGGTGTGTTCGTGAGTGCATCCAATACTGACATCTGGAATCACAATGGTGCGTTCTCAGGCTCGTCTACTTACTTCAAGCGGGTCATGGTTGATAACAACGGAACTGACGAACCCGTCATCGTCGTGATGTTCTCGAACACTCGACCGACATCCAGTCTGTATATCGATGACTCGACATGGAAATCTGACAGAACGAGTACCATCTCCAGCGTAATCTATGATGTGGATTGGGCCAATCTGACGGCATCGAAGCCCCTGCCTGACAATGGCAGTTGCACACCCGGTGACACCATGCCTGCTGAGGACGGATGCAACAACTGCGTCTGCACCGAGGAAGAGATATGGGCGTGCACGATGATCTACTGTCCCGATGAAGATGAGGGGAACGAGACCGAGGTGGAGGAGATCCCTCCTTGCAACCCCGGAGACACCAAGCCTGCTGAGGACGGGTGCAACACCTGTATGTGCACGGCCAACGAAGAGTGGGCTTGCACCATGATGTACTGTCCCGATGAAGGTGAAGGGAATAAGACCGAGTTGGAGGACAGTGGGGTCGAGGAAGGGATTCCCGGACTCGGCCTTATGGCTGCGCTCTCGATGATTGGTCTGGCCGCCCTCAAGCGCCGCCGAATCGAATGAAGGAGGGCAGGATTGATGGTTCGAACCCGTCATAGTGCCTCTGTGTCCACCATTCACCGGACCTGCCTAATTCTGGCCGTTCTACTGCTGATGCCGGCCATTCCCCTCGCTCAAGCAGAGGAAGATTTGTCGCTCACATGGGTCGACTGCTGGATGGGGGACAAGGCTGGAACCCTGTCTACATCCCAGCAAACCGAATGTGACGCACACTACTCGCACGCGCCCACGCATAGGCTCTACGACTTGCGCTGGGTGTTCCTCGACGTCGATGAGAGTGATGTCAGTGACGACTGGATGGAGACCCAACTGAACAACCTGAACGCAGTGTTTGCACCCTGGAACTTCCAGTTCCAAAGCGGGGAGGTGGTAATCATCCCCGACGCGGTCGCTGAATCAGATGACTACGACGAGGAGTGGACACTACGCGACATTCTGCCCGACCTGCGCGCGCAACTGAACCTTTCAGAAGACGAGCAGACCGCGTTGCAGGAACTGAAGGCGGAACTGGCAGCACGCCACGTGTCGCAGGAGGAATTGGACAACATCACCCTCGA
>CAXEUS010000276.1:0-7725 GCA_963999385.1 uncultured Candidatus Poseidoniales archaeon
GTGGAGAAGTGCGCTACAACGTCCACCAGAGTTGTAGTTCATGCTCAACTTCAGGATGCGATTCATGTTTGATTTATGGTCAAGAATCGATAGCCTTAGTTCTATGTGGAGATTGTTACAATCAGCGACAACAGGGTGCCAGATTGGGTCAGAGATTCCTTCGGTGGTTTCGTGAAATCTTCGCACAAATTGTAGTGGCTATCGGAGTAGGGATATTCCTCTACATAGCGATTTTCTGATGAGTTAGGACAATGTCAACCGAGGAACTCATCCACGGCAGCCTTCACTTCATCATCAGGCATCAGGCGGCGTTGATTCTTGGCGATCTCAAACATATGCGCCACCAGTTCGTCCGTCTGCTCGTAGCCGTTCTCCTTCAGCCACCAGACGATGTTCGAGCGTCCCGACATGTGCCCCACGCGAATCTTCTGCTGCAACCCATAATCCCCTGCGGGAACCCCTGAGTAGATTCGGTCAGCTAGCCAATGGTCTCCTTTCTTCATCGCCTTGATGACTGCGGATGCGTGCACCCCAGTCCCAGTCTCAAAAGCGTCGTCGCCGAACACAGGATAGTTGCGCGGAAGGGCCACCTCGACGTATTCGTGTGCCTTGAGCATGTATTCGCTGAGCAGAGTGAGGTCGTTGTCGATGACTCCCATGAGGCTCAGATTCACCAGAGTCTGGTCGAGAGGTGCGTTCCCAGCTCTCTCTCCAACGCCCAGAGCGGTTCCATGAATCACGTCAGCACCAGCCTCTGCCGCGGCGAGGTTGTTTGCCACCCCGAGCCCTCGGTCCTGATGTCCATGCCAGTTCACCTCGATGTCCGCTCGTCTGACACCAGCATCCGGGATTACCTCCTCCTGAATGAATCCGAGAAGTTGTTTGACACCATTTGGAGTCACATGCCCGCAGGTATCGCACACACAGATACGATCGGCGCCGAGTTCGATGGCGCGCGAGTAGACCGCCTTGATCTCCTCGGGTTTCGAGCGCGTGGTGTCCTCGGTGACGAACATCACGGGGATGTCGTTGTCCACCGCGAACGTGACCGCTTCCTCGGCGGTCGAGAGGATGCGCTCCATCGTCCAGTTCTCAGCGAACTGCCTGATGGGACTCGTCCCGAGGAAGGCGCTCGCCTGAATCTGCATCTCATGCTTCGCCTGCAGGTCAACCAGTGGCTCGATGTCGCTGACGACGGTGCGCACCGCGCAACCTGGTCTGATTTGGTAGTCGTTGTCGACAATGTGCGAGAGCATGGCGTCGATGTGGCCGATATGGAATGGGCCGGCGCCGGGAAGCCCGAGGTCGACCTTCTGAATCCCTAGCCTCTCCATGTAGCTGAGCAACTCAATCTTCTGCTCGATGGTCGGGTTACGCGCGCTGGGACTCTGTAACCCGTCGCGCAGTGTTTCGTCGTCGAACCAGATTGGATGCGGATGCGCCGCTTCGTCACGTTCGAACTCGTAGTCGACGACGTTCCAGTCGTAGATGAGTTCGCCCTCTTGCACACATCTCACCTCGCGCTCTCGGCTCTGAGCGGAAGCACATGGGCGCGCCGGGCGTTTAGACTCAACGACGCGAGCGCAAGCCCGACTCAATCACGCGGATGAGGAACGTGGATGCATGCGCGCCTTGAGTGTCCGCAGACCGCGCACCGCTTCGCGCGCCAGCAGTACTAGCAGCAATACTATGGAAAGCTGCACGGAGGCGAGCACCAGTACCAGTGAGAAGAACATCATGGCGAGGTACTTCATCGAGATGAAGAACGAGCGGAACGCGCTTGGGATTCGTCCTTTCTCATCCCGCCGTTGGCGGATGTTGATGTCGAGGACCGACTGATTGTACCAGATTCCGAGCACGAGCGCCCATAACGAGTAGATGATGGTGATTAGCCACGAATCGGACCAAGTAGTTCCGGAACCGCTCAAACCCCACATCACCGGGTCGACGAAGGCGGCGGAGAGTCCAATCAACAGCAGGCAGTAGACGCGCATCTCAATCAGCGTGTGCTTCGAGCCGTGTACAGTCGGCATCATTGGAACTCCGGCCTGAGCGTATTCCTTGGAGCGGAACAGAGCGAGCGCCCAGAAATGGGGCGGTGTCCAGAGGAATATGAGCAGGAACATCAGCCACGGAAGCGCGGCACCCAAGTCGAACGGATCAGCGAGCGCCAATCCGTCTGCAGCAGCGGCCCAACCGATAACTGGAGGAGTAGAACCGGCGATTCCCCCGATGACGATGTTCTGTGGCGTGCTTCGCTTCAACCAGATGGTGTAGATGAACACGTAGAACAGCACCGAGAATGCGGCCCAGAAAGCGGCGACGGGATTCGCCATGTACCAGAACCAAGCCGTCCCGATTACTGCGATTGATACCCCAAAAGCGAGTGCACCTTGTTCCCCAACTGTTCCGGCAGGAATCGGACGCGTAGCGGTGCGCACCATCATCGGGTCTATGTCTCGATCATACCACATGTTGATCGCGTTCGCCCCACCAGCAGTCAGCATTCCGCCAACCAGAACAACCAGCGTAACCTGTAACGTTTCCATTACATCGAGACCAGCACCCAGATGCCAATCGATTAGGTCGTGTGCTAACACAGCACAAATCGCCGTCACCTGTAGCAGCAGAATCACTCCCGGCTTCATCAGCGCGAACCAAGCGCCTAACGAACCAGCCTGTTCCTGAACCTCAGCCAACCTCGCACCCAGAGGGTGCGGCGCGCACCTCGCCTATCAATTACTGCAACCACGCAATGAGTTCAGTCGGCTAGTTTCGGCTCGTCGACCTTGCACACCAGCCACGCGAGCGCGTACGAGAGGAAGGAAAGGGTGCCGAAGATGAGATGCAGCAGCGAGAGGTGCTCGGGAAAACCAGAATCTCCTGCTGCTAACACGATATAGAGCCCGCCGACGGCGATGTTGAGCAGGAAGAATCCCAACCCACAATGTCCCATGATGGTCAGATTCCTTCCTCCTTCGAACCCTTTTGCTACCCGCATTAGCCTCACTACATACCAGGTGAGCACAGTGAATGCAATCAGCACCACGAGACGATGCGCGAACTGCACGTCAACGGCCGAATTACCCATCTGTGATGTCGGAATCAACTCGCCGTGACAGAGCGGCCAGCCTCTCCAAAAGCCGACGCTGCAACCTTGGTTGTACGCTCCTCCTTCGCCGGTGGCCACCCACGCGCCGAACATCACCACCAGCAACAGCATCGCCAGCGAATCACGCACCAGTTTCTCACCCTCCTCGGCAAGCCCAGTTGGGAGCCGTGCCCAATTCGGAAGTCTCTCTTCATCCCTGAGCCAGACGAGCCACCACCAGAGCAGTCCTGTAACGTAGATCAGCGCTAGCACGAGGTGTGCGACAACTGACCAAGAGGCGTTGTCCATTCGAACCGTAACCGCTCCTAGAGCACCCTGTGAGACGACCAGAACCAATGCCAGTTTGGCAGCGGACCAATTGGTATCTGAGAGTGAATCCCTCTGTTTACGTGCGATTAGCAGTCCAGCGATGACCACCACCCCGGAGAGCGAGGCGACCAACCTATGCGCCCATTCGGTGAATATCTCCGATTTCGAATATCGATGCCCATAGCCGCGCGAATCCAATTCATCTGGATTAGTGTCGTACCACTCCTGCTGTTCAGTTTCCGAGATGTCAAACCCAAAGGTGCCGAAACAGGTGGGCCAGTCAGGGCATGATTCACCGGCGTCGTTGATGCGCACCGTCCCACCTAGGACGATGACTGATAGTGCCATCACGACGAGCAGCAACGGAATGTTGCGAGCGGCCAGCAGACTGTCTCGCGAGTCCACGGGTTGGCCACCCGGAGCCGCTATATCAAGCAGCCTCAGACACTCGCGCAAGATGACTAGAATCTGGTTAGTGTCTTTCGTTTGTGCCCTGTTGTTGGCTTCGGTAACACCGCTCTCAAGCGCTACTCAATCAGGCGATGAATCGCATCCAGGGGAGATTGTCAATGCAATCCAACTTCCAATCGATTGGGAGACATTCCAAGGCAACGGTTCGGCAGCGGTCAGCGCTCCTCATGTCGTTGAGTTGCACACTGCCACCTGGTGTCTTCCATGTCGCAGCGTCGAAGCGGAGATGGGTGACTTGGAGTCGTGGTGGCCGGCAGTGCTGGTAATTGCTGAGCATTCATCAATAGAAAGTCCGGACCCGCTGGGACTTGAGCAGAGCCTGCAGCTGAAGCAGCACTACGATGTCACCGGATGGCCGACATTGGTTGTTGATGGACACTGGAAACTGCTTGGCGAGTCACAGTCCCCCGATCTTACCAGCCTGCTTAGCAACCTGACAACTCAGGGTGCCGACCTTCCACTGGCTGGCGTTCCCAGCCTTGCAATCGATTCTTGGAGTCGTGATTGTCTCGACTGTGACATCACCGTGAGATGGAATGTATCCGGTGACGAAGGCGAATATCTGCTTGACATCATGGTCATCCAAGATCGCATGCACACCACTGCACTGACCCTCGACGACGTGCTCAGGGCAGCCGAAGTTCTGAAACCGGTCAGCGCGGGTACAACCGGTTCCACCAACCTCGAAGCCAACCTATCAGAAGGAGGTGAGGATGTTCGACTGGTCCTGCTCCTTCGTCGGGTAGGTAATCCAGAAACCGAAGCAGGTTCACAGACTCCGCTCGCCTCTTCACTGCCATCGGAATGGTTCGCGCCCCGTGAGAGGGAAGATACCGATTCCACCACGATTCTGCTGATTGCCGCTCTCATGCTGATGCTGATTGTACCAGCATTACGTCATACCGTCCCCGTTCTGTTCAGTAGAACCATCCCAGCAGAAGAAGTTCCACCAACTGAAGCTCAGCAGCAGTCATCCGAGGATGAGTAAGCCACTCGCCCGTCGGTGGCCTTATGAGAGAGTCGCAGGTGCCCGCAAATACAGACAGAGTCTGTGGGATGATTATGATGGTTGAACCGAAGAGAGCCCACACCAGATTCGAGAAGGCGCGCATCGTCGGAGCTCGAGCACTGCAGATTAGCATGGGCGCACCGCTCTACGTGACCGAGGATGAACTGAGGTCCGAGTTCCGTGACGAACTGATCTCTCTCTACGGTGTTGATGAAGCAGGGATTCGCTTCGTGCTCGACCCGCTGAAGATTGCCATGCTCGAGTACGAGAAGCACCTCATCCCCATCGATGTCGACCCGCACTTGGATTGAAAGGCCAGAACGGCCCTCAATCGCATTCGATGAGCATGGCCACGGCGTTTCCGCCACCGAGGCAGATGGTGGCCACACCTCGGCCACCCCCCCGGCGTATGAGTCCGTTGATGAGCGTCATCAGCACCCGTGCTCCGGTGGCTCCCAATGGATGCCCAATCGCCACTGCGCCACCGTAAGGGTTGAGCTTCTCATCAGATATTCCGAGTTCCTGTGCTACAGCACACGATGCTGATGCGAACGCTTCGTTGTGTTCGACTATGTCGATGTCCTCGATTGAGAGATTATTTCGTTGCAACATCTTGTTCACCGTGGGCATCGGCGCCGCCATAACTCGCGCCGGTTCGACCCCGTCTGTATTCTGGTCTATGATACGCGCCAGTACTGGCCATCCGTGACGTTCAGCCGCTGAAGCAGATGCTACCAGCACAGCAGCCCCGCCATCGGAGAGTTGACTGGCATTGCCGGCGGTCACCTGTCCATCATCGGCGAAAACAGGATTCAATTCTGCCAGTGATTCTTGGGATACACCACCATTGGTGCCCTCGTCACATGCCAATTCCGGGAGAGCGAACGCTTCGAAATCCATCAAGCCAGCATCCCATGCCTTCGCTGCCAGCTGATGGCTGCGGAGAGCGAATGCGTCAGAATCTGCACGCGAGATGTGGAACTCCTTGGCAACCGTTTCTCCAGTGCATCCCATGTGCTCATCGTTGTATGCATCCCATAGGCCGTCGTGGACCATGGAACTGGAGAGGTCAGAATACGGAACATCTTCACCGTGTGCAGGGCTCCAAACGAGATGCGGCGCATTGGTCATCGACTCCATGCCTCCAGCAATGACTACCTCGTGTTCTCCTGCTCGGATGGCGCTAGCAGCAATCATCACTGCTTTCAGGCTCGATCCGCACACCTTGTTGACCGTCGTGCAGGGGGTCGAGAACGGCAGACCTGCGCCCAGCGCCACCTGTCGGGCGGGTGCTTGACCTGCGCCCGCCTGTAGAACTTGGCCAAATAGCAGTTCGTCGATGAGGCCGCTTGCAGGGTCAATATCAGCCCGACTGAGCAGTTCGTTGACTGCGAGCACACCCAACTCGACCGCGCTGTAGCCGGCGAGCGCTCCACGGAACTTTCCTACAGGTGTTCGCGCAACGGCGCAGATAACAGGCGCAGCCATCGGGCGGACCGACCCCGGAGGCCGATTTCAAGCCTCGCCCGCGAAGCCGTAGAAGTGAGGATTCGCGAGCGGCGGAAGCGCCTCTTTCTTGATGAGCAGCGTGCGCACTGTCCACAAATCCCCGAACACGCGATACTTTGTCGTCGCATCGAGGTAATCAACCCCTGAAGAGCCACCAGTGCCGACCCGTCGCCCAATCATTCGTTCCACCATGCGCGCGTGTGTCGAACGCCACAACAGCATCGCTTCCTCAAGACCTACCACCGCATCGATTAGCGTCCGCGGCCAGGCCAACAGCGGCAATTCGCGATACGATTCGATGAACAGCAAACCGATTCGTGCCCGGTCAGCCTCTCCATCAGGCATCAGGAACTCCCGAGCACCAGCTGCAGCACCGTCGAAGCGGGCCCGCACTGCATCCATGTCCTGCACGCCTTGCACGGACAATCTATCCAGAGCCTCGTTCGCAAGCATCGCTTGCGCCGCCAGATACGATTCCACGAAACCGCTCACCACTGCCTCATCATCATCATCGCCGACCATCGAGCCTTGGACAGGGGTACGCGACAACCAGCGTTTGAGAGACGTCGACAGCGATGGCGTCGCAGCCGTTGCCTCGAGTTTCGCTAGGATCTCAGCATCACGCTCCGACCGTTCAGCGAGTTTGCGGAAGTGGGCGAGTGGGTCCATCTCAGCCACTCTGTCGGAATCAGGTAGACCGAGCATAATTTCCAGTTCTCGCATCTGGAATGATTCGAATCCGGATGCAGTACCAAGCCCATCTCGGAAGGCGAGGAAATCCTGGGGAGTCAGTGTTCCCATGACCTTCCACTGGTGTGCCATCAGGCGGAAGATCTCAGTCACCCGTTCCATGTGGTGTACCGCCTTGGGGACCTCAGCTTCTGGGACGAGTGGTTGGTTGAGTACGTCGCGAACCGCGCGCAACTCGCTCAGAATCAGTTTGAACCAAAGTTCGAACGACTGGTGAACGATGATGAAGTGCAACTGGTCGTTGCTGAGCTCATCCCCACCCTGTAGTTCGAGCATCTCGTGGAGGTTCAGATAGTCAGCATAGGTCTGAGTGCGTGCACCTTCGCCCATGGCTGCCCAAGGATAGCGCCGTCTTATCGCATTACTGCCGTCCGCTTCACTCGGTTGAAGCCGACCCGTCAGTCTCATGTAGTGGACACAAGACCGGTTCGTAATGGCAAGTGACGATGACCGGCTGGCCGCCTGGCTGGCGGACTACGATTCCTCGCAGATTACCATCGGTGTGGTCGCCTCTCATTCCGCCCTGCAGATTCTCCATGGCGCACGTCAGGAGGGTTTTCGCACA
>CAXEUS010000277.1:0-3607 GCA_963999385.1 uncultured Candidatus Poseidoniales archaeon
CTCGTGGGACTCAACGCTGCTCGACGAGCCGTTGGTGCTCCATGTGGAGGACGGATTGATTACCCACATCGAAGGCGATGACATCGCAGACGAGGTCAGAGAGCAGTACGAGGCAGCGGCAGAACGCTTGAGTCCGAAGGAGCAGGACCTGCTGTGGACGGTGGCCGAATTCGGCTTCGGGATGAATCCGAATGCACGTCTAATGGGCAACGTACTCGAGGACGAGAAGGTGCGTGGCACATGCTACTTCGCCATCGGTGACAACACCAATCTGGGTGGCTCGGCATCAGTGGGCATACACGTTACCGGGGTTCTACGCGACCCCAAGGTGATGATAGACGATTTCTGCGTACTGCACAAGGGCGACCTGGTAGTCTGAGAGATTCAGAATTCACAAACTAGTGCTGCACACCGGACAGTGGCGCCATTGCTGCTCAACCCCGATACCGCAACCGCCGCAGAACCGTCCGCTCTGAATATGGTGATGCACTCCCTCTGCGGTAGCCCCTGGTCTGCTCACTAGGTCAGCGACACTATCCTGTGCTGATTCTGGATTCGGCGCCGTCAAAGCGGGTGCAGGCTGAGCGGATGCTACTGGAGCACGGGCCGGGGCAACAGGCTGTGGAAGAGCGGGGGGCTCGGGAGATGGTGGCGCAACTGTCTCCTCCGGTGCCTGTTCTTCCACCGGACTCGGAGAGAGTGCTGGCACTACCGAATGTGTGGTGGGAGATGGCTGTGGTGATGGGGGCGCTGGTGCTGGAGTGGGGCTGGATACCGGCTGCGGTGGGGGGGCAGAAACAACCGGAGCTGGCTGAGGGGGCATTAGTGGTTGCACGGGAGCTGGAGCTGGCGCCGGTTGCGGCTGGACGGTAGGCTGGATGGGGGCGTGAACAGGCGTTGGTGCTGGCTGAGGCTCTACCGCCGGTTGTGGAGCTGGAGCCTGAGGTGCCGGTTGCGGAGCGGGGGCTGCGGTTGGAACGCCAAGACTGTGCAGCGGGCTGATGGAGCCGGCCTTCGCCTCATTGAGAGCGTTATCAAGTTCAGCGCACAGCGCAAGCAACTGCTGTTTGTGTGCTCCGGGGCTCATCATCCATGCTTCAAAAGTGACCAGTGTGTGGTCCAGTAGTCTTAGTCCACCTACGAGATGGGCGATGGCAACCATGCGCATCAGCACCATGACATCGTTCAACTGGTCAAGCGCGGCAATCTCATTTTCAGGGATTCCTGGATGTGGGCCGGCCTCCCCATCAGAGTCTGACTGGCCGAGATAACGACGCAGTGGATCGGTCACCGTCAGCAGTCCGAACGGTCCGGATAGCAAGTAGTAAATCTCGCCGTCTTCGCATCCGATACGGCTGGCAGCGGACTGGAAATCAAACTCATCCTTGAGTACGAGATCGACTGTCAGAGAGAGAAATTCTCCGAGTCCGTTCAAGCGATCTGACTGATTCAGACGGACTATGACATCACTGGATTCGGTCACGCCGAAGTAGGCTGCCGCCTCGTCAACCTCGATTCCATCGGGCAGGCTCGCTCCGGTGGTCTCAATCGCACCTTCCTCAGCCATTGCTCAGAACCCCCAATCGCATTCCTGACGCTACGGCCACGTCCACATGCAATGAAGTTGATGCCGCCTATGTCCATCGATATCAGCGCATCTGCGCCGCATCAAGTATCCAACGAGACTGCCGCGAGGTCCATCCATCCTCTTGCAACTGACGTAGAACGGCCCGTTCAGGCTGGTCATCTTCCAACATACCCCTTGCCAGCGCGAGTGACTCGTTGTAAGGAGGCTCGTCCCTTCCACGGAACAAATCATCCCAGTTAGATACCTCATCCTGTGCCTCTCTCTTCGAGAACTGTTGTGTCGCGGGTTTCTGCTTGGCGGCACGTGTTCGTCGGACTGGCTTCTGCTCAGTGCCAGCCGCCTTCTTGACCCTGCGTGGTGACTGACCCGTTGCAGACCTCTCTTCAGGTGCCACCTTGCGGGCGACCTTCTTGGCTTTCGAAGAAGATTCTTTCTTCGCTGGTCTGACTCTTCCGGGAGGGCTAGATTTGTCTGGTCCTGCAGGACTTCGGCTCGGTGGACCACCGCTACGTGAGGGTGGTCCTGACTGTCTGCGAGGGGTTGGACCAGGTCGGCGCTCCGGACCACTTGCTCCACGAGCAGTACCAAATCCACCGGGGCGCACATCCGGTCGACCGCTGAAACCACCGTCTCCTTGGAACGACTGCCCCATCAAGTTGTCAACACTGCTCTGTCTGGGAACTGCTCTGTTTGAACCTCGCCCGCGAGTGGTTGTCGTCTCATATTCGTCGAACATGTCGAACATATCGTCATCCTCATCATCGTAATCATCAGTACGACGGCGGAGCATCATCACCAGCAACGTGGTGAACAGCAGCAGCACAAGACCACCAACTGCACCACCGATGATTATCGTAGTCGTCACCCCACCCTTATCTCCCGTCTCTGTTTGCGCCCAGGCGCAATTCTTCACGTATTCCGGAAGCTCTCCAGGGTAGCCGCTCTCCGGCCCGAAGTCATCGTAGTACTTCGTGCAGTCATCCGACGCGTTGCCAGTCGAGTCGACCGCAGCTGGGCAACCCATTCCTCGAACTCCATCGGCTACTCCCGCTTCTACTGGACAATCGTCGGGGCTGTCTCCGTCCGGATTATCGCCGAACTGGTCACCGTCAATATCAGACCACTGACTGGGATTGTTCGGGAAGGCATCTGCACCCATCTCGATTGTATAGCCCGCTTGAGGATCGGAGTAACCGTCGCCATCAGAGTCCTCACATCCGAACCTGTCGATAGTGGAATCACCCCACGTGGAGGGGCAGGAATCTCCTTGGAAGGAAGGTGGGGGCTCGTCGCCGTAACCGTCTTCATCGTAATCAGCCCATTGAGAAGGGTCGACGGGGAAGGCATCCGTGTCGTCGGTATGGCCATCACTATCCGTGTCCACATCACTCATCGGACATCCTTGTGCATCAACTTGGGCTCCATCGGGTGTATCCGGACATAGGTCCACATTGTCGGGAACATCGTCGCCGTCCGAATCAAGTTGGTAAAGAGCGCATCCGTTTTCATCCACCGTCGCGTTCGCGACCGTATCTGGGCAATTATCGCTCACGTCGTAGACTCCATCGAGGTCGCTGTCTTGGACGGACTGGTCTTCGCTGCAACCGAACTCGTTCACTTCTGCTGGTGGAGCGGTCGTGTTAGCACATTGGTCGATTGCGTTGGGGACGCCATCGCCATCGTCGTCCTTCTGCATCTCAGAGCAGCCGATAAATGGTCCACTGGTATCCACGCTCTCACCCATCGTGGTGTTGGCACACTCATCGTCATCGTCGATAATCCCGTCACCGTCGCTGTCGTTCGCGGGTAGTGGACAACCACGTCCCAACTCTCCATTGAGATAGCCGAACTGATTCGGACACTGGTCTCCGTTGGCACCGCTGGAGAAATCACCGAAACCGTCGCCATCCGTATCACGCCACTGATCGGGATTAGATGAATTGGAGTCTGCATCTCCTAGAGGGTGAGCCTGTGAATTCGCATCGGGGTCTGACCAGCCATCGCCGTCCGAATCCGGAC
>CAXEUS010000278.1:0-2846 GCA_963999385.1 uncultured Candidatus Poseidoniales archaeon
GAGACTGCTGGGGTCGACATGCTGGTGCCATCGAAGTCGATGTAGGAATCGTCGGCCATCGGACGTGGCTGACCAGGTACGATTACCGGTGAGGCTGCATGCTGAGCGGAGAATATGTGCGAACCCGGAGCAATCACATCCGGTTTCAGTTCATCCCAACTGTCATCGTCACCATCGTCGAGTCGCGGCCCGTGGTTCGAGTAATCAGCGACGGTGTCATCGCCGCGGTCGACCGTGTTCTGCTCGTGAAGAGACGCCACCGCGATGCAGCTGTCGGCGGATGCGGGAGATGGAACTCGTTGGGAGCCGTCGTTGCCCATGGCGCACACTGGCACGATGCCTGCGTCGGAGGCGTCGTTCACGGCGCGGGATTGCGCAGTAGTGCCGTTGTCACCGCGATCAGCGGCTCCCGGCGTACTGCCAGTGCCGAAGGACATCGACATCACGTCAATGCCATTACTTGAGTCGTTGTTTCCCCAGTCAGTGTCGCGGTTGTTTATCGCCCACTCGATTCCCCTGATGACATCCGCGCCGTTGGCTCGTCCTACATCGGTGAACACCTTCAGGTCCACCAGATATGCCCCCGGTGCCATTCCGGTGTACTGCCGACGTGCATCTCCTGTGCCCAATGCGATTCCCGATACATGCGTTCCGTGACCGGCTGTGTCGTCAGGGTCATCGGTGCCATCAACATTCGAAGTGAGTGAGGTGGCGTCGTAGCCGGCAACCCACTTCTGGTCTGTATAACTGGTAGGAACGAGGTCGGGGTCATCATCCTCATCGTCGAAGTCGTTGAGCGAACGGTGCTCGTTGTCGACACCTGAGTCAAGGACTGCAATCACAACTCCATCTCCATCGTAGCCGTAGGCGTGGGCGGAGTGAGCGTAGGTGGTGCTCTGGCGGGAGAGTGTAGCGGGGGCGGCGAAGTCGAGGAATGGCTCGACGACATCCTGCATCTCTACGACTACGACACCAGGCAACCTCCAGATTTCCAGCAGCGCACTCTGGGGCACCTTGTCAACGAGGATGGAATCTAGATTTGAGACACTGAACAACTCAGCCCCTTCCTCGGATCCGACCCATCCATGCGACTCGAGAATCTGCTGAACCGCCGCCATCTCTGCCTCCCGGGGATGCCAGGCGTAATCGATTACCAGAGCGACTGTCATGCGGCCGTCATCAGCAAGAACAGCGGTCGGCGAAGGAGAGGAACCGTTTCCGTAGAGCACGTCCTGCAAGCGGTCATCGAAGCCGTTTGCATCCATGTCCGGACCGAACGAGAACCACCACAGAGGACTCTCGGCGCTCGTCACACCATCGGGTATAACTGGCATTCGAGCAGGGGTAGCACAAGGTAATTCAGATTCACACATCAGCGGAGGCAGACCGTCGACCAACTGAGCCGGAGTGAAGTGACTAGGGTTGGCAGAATATGGGTCAGCCTCGGCCTCGATTTCGGGAACCATCAGCAGCGGAGAGAGTGACGATAGCAACAGAACGAGTAGTGGCAGCAACGCAACGGCGTGCTTTCTGTTGGCAGCGCTCACGCTATTCCTCCCCCTCTACGGGCCGCGGACGTCCTATAAGGCCAATTAGGAACAGTGCGGCAATGGAATTTCCGCTCCAAGGGAGCGGATGCACGCGAGGGAAAATGGAAGAACGGGTTCACGGCCATTTGAGGTGACGCTTCTCAGAGATGCATTCGAGCCGCGCCAATTCGCCTTTCATCTCGACCTTGAGGACTCCATCACACACCGGACAGAGCGCAATTTCCGCTAATTCCTCGAGCCACGCCTGACGCGTCTCCAGTTCATCGCCTTCCTCGCGTAGGCTGGCCAGAGCTCTGGCCGCAGATTTGCTCAATTCCACATCGGCCGCGGACCACGGATCATCGGACATGTCTCCCATTTTCTGCTTGAGCGATTCGATACGTGACGCTTCTGCTGAGGCGGCGGTGGGACCTCCATCCTTGAGTTCCAGAGGTGTCGGCCCTGAGCGAGCGAGTGGCCGCCCGATGGCGTAGCACAGGAAGAAGCCACCCACATGGGCGAGATGGGCGACATTACCACTGTCGGAGAATCCCCCATACTGCATCCCCACCTGCATGATCTCCAACCCTAGACGGAGTAATGCAATCAATGCCACAGGCCACTTTCGAATCAGAATCAACGGGAACTCAATCTGGTCATGCGGCCAGCAGGCGAGATAGCAACCCAGCAACCCGAAGGCGGCACCCGATGCTCCCAGTGAGAATCCATACTGGCCCCAGTGAGTGAACCACCAGGCGAGGTTTCCTCCGAGTACTCCAGCGAGGTAGATGATGAGCCAACGTTCGCGACCGAGGCGCTGCTCAAGCGGCACTCCTACCAGTGCGATTACGATGACATTGCCCACAATGTGCTGCCAGGAGATTCCGCCGCCGGGTACGGTCGCATGCAGCCAACCCGAGGTGAGTAAACGATGGATGTTCTGTGGATTCTCCTGCCACGCAGGGTTGAGCGCGAACACCTCCACGAGGAAGTACCAGGAGTTATCGAAGTGGGAGAGAATGGTCTGCATCCCCCAACAGAGCAGCAGGCTGACCACCATGGCGAGCGAGAGTGGGTCGCCTCGGCGCCAGGCAAACACCAGCGGTCCTACGGCGAGTGCGACGAACGCCAGCAGCAGCACCCAGTCCAGCGGCGTCACCAGCGACCACGACCACGCCACTACCATCTGAAGACAGGGTGGACAATGACCCCCATCACACCTTCGGGCCTAGGCGGAGTTCTCAAGCGGAAATGGCGGGTCGGCGCACCATGGCGGACGCACCCCTGCTCCAACTATCCGGTCTGTCCGTCCGTCGC
>CAXEUS010000279.1:0-5410 GCA_963999385.1 uncultured Candidatus Poseidoniales archaeon
CCGCAAGAGCGCATCTGAAATCAGCACGTTGGCGTTGCTGTTCAACACGTGGGACAACTATCGAACGCAGGACCGTTCGAGTTGGGAGAAAATGAGAGAATTACGCCCGCATGGGTTTGTCGAGGTCCAACACGAAGAGGAAGATTGGGCGGATGATGACGAGATACACGGTGGTTTCGACCCCCGTGACTACGATGACCCAACGGACCCTGACATCGTTCCGGACCCTGTTCCCGACGAAGCGTGGCAGACAATCGCCAATGCGCATGGAGAGCGCATGGTCGGGTGAGTGAATTCAGCCGTTAAGTAAGGTAGGAGTCTGGATGTGTTTGTTGAATCAGAGGTGGATGGATGTCAGAATGTGTAGTGTGTGAAAAAGAGATTGAGAACAAGGGATGGTGCTCGCGCTGCGAGTTGTTCGCAGAGGCATTGGTCGGCCCAGGTGTGTCCGGCCGACCGACCGAATCTGAACGTGCAGAATTGGAGGAGGTGCTGGGTTCTGATCGAGGAAGAACTAGTGAAGCTCGTTGGCGTAGCGTACTAGCCGCACATGCCGACAGCGTAGATGTTCAGTGGTTCAAACGCCGACATCAAGGTGTTGAACGCAGAGGAACTGTGTTAGATGCTGAGTCGGTTGATGAGAGCGCATTCCCCCTAGATGATGAGGTGATAGAGAACGGACTGCAGTTGCTACGCCAACGGTTGACCGGCCGCGCGCGCCCCGTACCGAAAGAAACACGCCGACTGTTACAGCGCGGTATTCCATTTCCTGATGGTGGCTGGTTGAATTGCATCAACCACGTCTGGTCTATGAATGGCGAGATAATTCCCGGTAAGTTGCCCTATGTGCATATTCTGAGAGCACTCACTGGGACCGCGAAAGAACAGCGTCAATTGCAGGATTTCGATTTCTCGTTGTTGCTGGGTGTAATCGGTACACTCTCTATGCCTCGTAACCGCGCCCATCGACGACGACGTCGTTACCAGATGGCGCATTGGAGAGAAATTCCTCTGTTTCATCGTGGCCATTGGGAGGCCCATGGACCGCTGGAAGGAACAACCCTGTTCTTCAGTTGGGTGGAGTGGATTGATGATTTGCTGCGCTCCCGCCTCGCCGAGGGTGAGAGACTTCCGAATTGGATGCAGGGTGTGACCGGCCCATGGTCTCACTTCCGTGATCGCGGGCGCTATCGCAACGAGATGCCTCCAGAGGTTCCGTGGGCTGCTTTTGCCGAGTTGGGAATGCCGTGGGTGGATCGCTGGGATAACGAGACAAACGGGGGCACAGAGTGGCACTCTACCGAACAGTGGTCTGGGCCAGCACTGGTAGTCAATCGGGGTCGATTGTTCCTGAGAATGCTACGCGGCGGAATTTGGAAGAAGGTCCCTCTGCCACCATGGCCTGAACTGTGGGCGCTACTGCTCAGTTGGCAGTTGTCACCACCAGAGCATCCTGCGCACCGTCGACTGCGTACTCTCCAGTGGATATGGGATGACCCTGTAGGAGAACTGATTCCATCCGAGCAGGACTGTCGGGCCTTGGGTTTACTGCATTCGGTGTGCGAAGCCAACGACCGCTGCGAATACCAGGAAGGATCCCCCGCCCCTGGACTCATAGTGGAAGGCACCTCCGGATTGTTCTATCACGTCCAGTGTGGCAGAGGTCCACATTCAGCACGCTTTCGTGTGTCAGGATGCACCTCGATGGAACAGGCGAATCAAGGAGAAGGAATGGCCATCTGCATCCGCGAAGGTCCGGGAGTCGGACGGCTTCCCGCCGGGGATGTCATCACTAGTGTCGTGCTCGCTTTGATGGACGATTTGCGAGCGCAGGAAAATCTCCGACCGCTGGCCGAATTCATTCGAACCAATCGATCACGGGAATATCAACAAGAGGATGACCGAATTCAATATCGAATCATGAATCGGATCCACATTGCCGGCAGACAGCGCTGGACAAGGGCATTTCCTGGGCTGTACGAGGTGCTCATACGCCTCCCACTCGGCTCCGCCATGCTTCTCCCTCTGGAACAGAGAGGGCAACTGCTCTTCGTGGATAATCGCTTCAGCATGATAATTCGCGATGAGGAGGAGCGAGAACTCGTTGAGGGTTTGGCACGCGCTACCGGTTGGCGACCTCAAGGGGAAGATGGTGAACAAATCCGTTGGCTACGCAACGACGTACCGTTTGAGCAGGTGCGCCATTGGCTGGTCGAATTGCTAGGACCTTTTCAGAGACGGCATGGGCAAAGGGGAGACCCGCCTTGGTGGACGCTGTATCGTGAGCCATTCCCACACGGAAACCTGCCCGATAGGATACCTGACGCCCTCAATCAGCCGTTTGCAGATGGCCCAGAAGACCTGTTCGATGCTGCTTAATCACACTCTTCACAGGGAACCGTTGGATTGACAGTCAACGGGCCACTCGCCCCAGTGTGCGCAACCTCTCCCCAACTGCTCCAGCACTGCTTCTCCTGCTGCTTGCAGCAGTACTGCTACCCATCGCAGGCTCAGAATCGCTTGGTGACCGATCGGGGGTAAACGACCAGGGAGTGTTCGGAGGATTACACATCCTCGCCTCTAACCAGACATCAGGATCTGTTCAGGCGGAGCTCGCCGATTTACCCGACATTGCGGAGGGATACACGGCTAGTTGGTGCGAGCCGTGCGTGGTGGCAGAGGATACGTTCCAACAGGTGGCCACCAACCATTCTGAGGAGGTGGTCGAATTGCAGTTCCACCGTGCCATCGGTGAATCACAGGACCCATTCGGTACACAGGCGGGAGATGAGCGTTGGGAGGCGCGCTACGGTACTCAGTCGCAGGCGTTGGTTGGATTGAAGCGAGCACCACCAACAATCGTTGTCAATGGTGAATGGATTCACCCAGGTGTTGTGCCTAACGGCGAGACTCTTGCAGATGACTACGCCTCTTCGCTAGCCGAGCCAGCCCGTTTCGAAGGTGCAACAGGCTCTTCATCGCTGGAATGGCAGAGCAGCGATGGAGAGAGCGGGACAGTTACCTGGTCGGTGACGCTGCCAACTGTAGATGTGGATGGAGTAGAATTCTCCACGCTCCTCATCACCGTTGAGGAGTCTGCCTACTTCGAAGAGGGAAGCAATGGTGTAGGTGACTACCCGCACGTCGTGCGTGACGTAGTCGATCTCGGCAGCGGGGCAGGAGGAGAGTTATCCTACACTCTTCCCGATGAATGGGACGGCGAGGATATCTCGCTGGTGTTGATTCATCAGTGGTCTGCTCCTCCGCTCCCAGATGATGTCACCGAAGACAAAGGGTTCCTGCCCGCGGCAGGGATGGCGTTGGTCGTAGCCGCGTTCTCGTTGGCGCTGGTCGAATTCCGCCGCCGGACACGATGACTCATGCACGGGCACGCACTATGTGCTCACAGCGTCGCAGTGGCGCGTTCATTCCTCCGGCGCTGAAGTAGAAGATGCCTGCAATATCATCCTTACAGATGTCGATACCCAACTCTTCGGCGACGACATGGGTAACCACCGCGGTCAGCATGTCAGGATTCTCTCCGAACAGGTCGCCATCGAGGCTCGGCTCGCCAAGGTTCTGCAGCCTTTCGTTAATCGCTCTGAGAAGCTCATCACGACGCCCGACTTCGAGGTTTCCTAGCATGGCACGTAGGTGTACGAACCATGCGTCTAGCGCTTGGGTGCGTAGGCGAAGTTGAGGGATTGTGTAGGGTGTAGCAATCTCGTTATGTGCTAGTTTCATCGCCTGCAGGAAGCGCTTGATTCGACGTTTCTGAGTGGAGCAATCGTTGCGTTCAATCCCCAGACAGTCAGCCATTCCCTTCCAGATGAAATAGGGAACCATGCAGAAATCAGAGAGAGCCATGAAGGTGGAGAGTACACTTACTCGAATAACGTAGATGTCATCCTTGCCATCCGTGCTCATCATATCTCTCATCTGATTGTACGGGCGCTTGAGATTCACTTTACCCTTGTCGATTTCGTTGGTGAAACAGAGGAGCAGGGCCTCGATGGCGGCATCGATGTAGACATCGCCGAAGCCCAGCGCCTGCATCTCTCTGAGGATGTCGTTGGCACGGAGGTTAGTTTTCTCATTGGCTCGCAGCATTCCGTACCAGTAGTTGACATCTCTAGGCGCGCGGATATCCTTCTTGTCGATTCCTGTACGACTGCGTTTGTCACGACCGACGTGCCGTCCGCTCGTCTTGCTGCAATGGCTGTTTTCACCCAATGTGTGGTTCCGGTCATTCCAGTCGATCTGGTTCTCTTCGATTACCAGCCCACAGGACTCGCATACGACTTGTCCTTTACGACTGTCGCGGTCGAGCTTGCGGCTGTTGCATTCTGGGCATTTTCCTGTTGTCATTTTCTTCAACTCCTATTCACTCGGTGCAGAATTCTGTTGAGGTTAGACAAATGTGCATTTTACATGTTGCTTTTTGGTCATCTGTCTGATATCTGAGATAATTACTGACTAATGACGCATAATCGTAGCACTACGTTCCAACTTTCTCCCGCTGCGAGCAATGTCGCTGGTATTGAACCGGGTTAATAGACCTTAGCCATGAACCGTTCATATTATCCGGCCCGAGCCGGTGTGCGAGACGGAAATGAGATGCTCTGGTTGTCGGGGAATGGCGAGTCGAAGGTAGAAAAACACATCGCAATCAGCAATGAGAACCTCACCTTCAATAACCCTCAGACGAGAGGGCAGGAGGCGTGCGTTGACAAGCACGGCTAAGGGGGCGAGGAGATAGTGACCACCGTTGAGAACATTCCATCCGGTCAACTACCTGATTGGTGCCTTGACTCCATGCGTGCGCAAGCACTCGACCCCCGTTCGTCAACAGATGGTGGACCGACCAGACTGCTTTGGATCCACCCAACCGATGCTTCACGTAGGGAGACATTGCAATGGTTGACGGAGCAGTTGGATGGTCCATCGGACCGTACACTTCACCACACGCTCGACAGTCTGGTAACATCCTTGCACGCTGAATTGAGACTTCCGCGCATGATTGGGAACGACGCATCGTTCCAGATGCTGCTCCATGTTGCGTGCGAAGAAGCGGCGGAGCAGTTGGAGTTCCCACTGATCCATTCACTGCCTGAACATGAATGGGGCAGAGGAAAGACGCGGGACCTCGCTTCGCTGAACCGGGCGCTACGAGAACAGGATGTATCGAGTTTCGATGGACCAGGGCTGTCCGCATTCCGGCGTGTCATACGCAGTCTTGCTGACGACCTCGGCGGGATGCACGCCGATCTACAATTGCAGACGCTGGTCACTGCTATCGAAGCGTTCGAAGCCGAGGAACCACCATTCGGACTGCGTCCGCTGGACGGCATCATCCTGCTCGATCATCCCCCGACCATTTCGCCACTACGCTGCCGCTTGCTGCGCGCAC
>CAXEUS010000280.1:0-7927 GCA_963999385.1 uncultured Candidatus Poseidoniales archaeon
AGAATCTGTACGCGGCCGCGACTGCGTGCGTGAATCTTGCCGCTGACCATGTGATGCAGCTTCTGATAGTAGATACAGCCAACGAAGATGTTGGCAGGGTAAGTCTCCCCCGTTTCCCCGTTGACCATCTGCTCTCTGCCAGTATGAGAGAACCCTCCACGCAGTAGACCTTCGCGCAATGATTCCTCTTTCTCACCGGTGAATGCGGTTCCATCGATGAGGCGACCCTCCATCGAGCCAACCTTGCCTCCAATCATCTCGAGAACGTGGGCAACGGTCATCCGGCTGGGAATCGCGTGCGGGTTGATTATCAAATCCGGGACAACACCGTCAACGGTGAATGGCATGTCCTCGGGCGAGACCAAGCGCCCGATGACTCCCTTCTGACCGTGACGGCTGGCGAACTTGTCTCCCAGTTCGGGAATACGGTCGGTTCGCAGTGTGATACGTACCAATCTTCCAGAATCAAGACTCTCGGTAACGAACACGTGGTCGATGTGACCGCGTTCTCCGTGACGCACGTTCATGCTCGATTCTTGACGATACTGCCCCATCATGAAGGCCCCGTGACCCTCCTCTAGGAATCTCGGGGGGCTGGTTTTGCCCACCATCACGCTGGAATGGTCATCTGGTGAACCCGTTAGGAAAGTCTCGGGAATTGGTAGGCCATCGAATTCCAGATGATCATACTCGTAATTCTCCTTGCGCCCCTTGACCTCATCAGGCCCGGTTCCAGGAATTTCAATCTCCTCTACCTGTCCACCAGGATAGCGCCGACGCTCGGCGGTGTAGGTGCGAACGAATGTTGAGCGCCCAAGTGCACGCTCCACAGAGGCGCGGTTCATGATGACAGCGTCCTGCATGTTGTATCCTTGATGAGAGAGAACCGCGACGATGTAGTTCTGACCACCCGGGCGACTAAGCGAGTTGGTCGTGGCCATGGACTGTGTGCCTACCATCGAGCGTTGCGAGTAATGGAGCATGTGAGAGCGAGTATCCGGTCGCAGGCGACCGTTCGCTGCACTGAGACCTAGGCTCTGCTTGACCATGGCTGTTCCACCAGTGACTCTCGGAGTCGAGTTGTGCTCTGGGTAGGGAACCAAGCTGGCGCACACACCCAGAATGAGTTGGGGGTCAATCTCAACGTGAGTGTAAACGAGAACGTCCTTCGCACGCTTCTCTGAACGACGCAACTTGTCGATTTCCGGCTGATAGTAGGTCAATGGCTCCTTGAAGCGTTCCTCCTTCCATTCGCCGTTCGGCATCTGTATACGTACGCTGAGGTGCGCTTGGCTGATATCCTCCTCACCGAGGTTGAGCCAGACAACGTTGTCGGGGTTGATTGGCCTGTTGTTTTTGGGTGAGCGTGAGGGTAGCACGAATGGACGGGGGGCGATGAGGAGATCCTCTTCCTCCTCGGCGTCGACCCACTCGACAACCCCTTCGTTGAGAAGGTCGCGGAAGGTAATCTCCCGGGTTCGCAGGCCATCAAGATGTTCCTTGGTGAGCACCAGGCTGCCGTTGTCTATGACCAGCAGAGGGCGTAGTATGCGTCCCTTGTCCGTGTTGATGAAGATATCACGGTTGATGACGTCATGACGGATGGTGACCTCAGGGCGTATTCGGCCGCGCCTACGCCTACGCTTGAAGTGGTCTACCAGTTGGTGTGGATTCTTGTGTAGCCCGAATATGTCCCCGTTAACGTGGATGCGCGCACCCTCGGACCAGTCCTCTGGTTCCTCCACTCCCGCTTCAGAAAGCAGTTCCTTGACATCATCCTCCGAGACGGCCTCGGAGATGTCAATCATCTGAGCGGCGTTCTTCACCAGGCCACAGTTCTGGCCTTCAGGTGTCTCATTGGGGCATAGTCGTCCCCACTGTGTTGGGTGAAGGTCGCGAGCTTCGAAATGCGGCTGGCTGCGTACCAGTGGACTGGTGACGCGACGCATGTGCGAGAGAGCGGATATGAACGTAGTCCGGTCGAGCAACTGGCTCACACCGGTGCGCCCGCCGACCCAGTTTCCTGTAGCGAGTGCGTGCATAATCTTTGAAGTGAGAACATCGGGTCGCAGACAACTACCAATCTTCAACTCCCGCTTACGGTTGTGGTGCCGCTCCAGTTGATACTTGAGGTCGCGGGCGAGTTGCTGCAGGCTGACCCGGAACAAATCTTCCATGAGGTCTCCGGCGAGGCGTACACGCTTGTTGGCGTAGTGGTCCTTGTCGTTGGGATCCTTATCGGTGGTGGCCATCTCAAGCACCTGACGCACGATACGGCCAAGGAAGATGCCTTTCTTCGTACGGAACTCATCGAGTGTCCCTAGGTGCGGCAGCAACTCCTTGTCGAGCAGGTTCTGCACTCGCTGCTGACGGTACTCCTTCTGCTGACCGGCTGCGAACTTCTTCTCCAGCCAGTTGAGTGCTTCTTCCTGCGTCTCTACACCGTAGGCGTCCTTGGTATCCGGGTCGCGAACGTGATTGATGTTGGCAACCACATACTTGAACGCGTCAGTGTGAGCGGAGATGGCGGTGAAAATTCCTTCATCAGAATTGATTCCCAGTGCCCGCATCAGTAGCACTACTGGAATCACCTGGGCGCCAGCGCTGCTAATCTTGACCATCAGCAAACCGTCCTTGCGCTTCTCGACGGTAAGGGGCTTGCGCACACCGTCTCGCTGACTGAATATCTTGGCCACCTCTGTCTTGCGCGTGTAGCGCTTGTTCATCTCCACAGTGACGCGGTTTGGAGCGAGGTCCTCCATCGAAATGAGGACTCGCTCAGTTCCGTTGATGATGAAGTAACCACCAGGGTCGTACTGATCCTCCCCCTTGGTCTGTAGCATCCTCATGTAGTAATCACGATCCTCGTCACTGGTGCTCGGTGACAGGTTGCGCTTCAGGTCGATATGCGCGGGGTGCATGTTGCAACGACGACTGCGCACCATGATTGGCAGGTTGCCGACCTGCACCCTGTTCTCCTTGATGGGCATGGGCTCGCCAGAAACGTCCAATTCAGCATCGTCACGATGGATGGTGAAGTCTAGGTAGACCGGACTCATGTAGGTCAGTTTTCGCAGACGGCACTCCATCGGGCTGGCAGGATGCTCGGCGCCGTTTGCCTCGCGGATGGTCGGGTTACCAACTTCGATGTTCTTCATGCGAATAGTAATCTCGTTGTCGAGAACGTCCAGTTTGATTAGCCCACCTTCGTCATCCTCGACCAACTCGTCTGTCCCAATACGGATGTTGCGCACTATTCCTTCAGTACGTGACAACTCACTGTCCCCGTTGGGTATGCAATCATCGTACGAGGCTATCTGGTGGTTTACCAGACTTCGCTCGCGGAAGAACGTCTCAATAATCTCCTTCATACAATCTACCTCCTTCAGATTCCCTCTACCACCAATCGATAGGCTAGATGCTTGCCTGCCGACGGGCTTCTCCTGATGATTCGAACCACGCGGTTGGCTATCCATCCCGCCCTGAGTTCATCATCCTCCTGTTCGTGAACCTCTTTGAGTACCTGCACCGCAGGATCTGTAATCAGAATCTTCGGAAGCAATTCCTTCGCCAGTCGCTCATCACCATGTGCGTCGGTCTGTATGAGCCCCCAGGGTGTGAGGGCATCGACCTCCTCGTCCATGGGAACAAGTTCGTGGTGGGGGACTAGTTCGTGATTCAGTACGTTGAATCGGGTGTCACCAACAGGCTCGTCATCAACATCTGCCATCTTGCTTGGAAGTGTGATGCGCTTCGAACGACTGCGTCTCTTGGAGGCGGATTGCTCACGAATGATTCCCATCAGGTGTTCAAACTCATCGCTACCCTCTTTGAGTTCGGACTTCGCGGAAATCTCCTTGGCACTCATCATCTTGATGGCGTCCATGTTGGCATCGTCTGCCAACTTGCTTGCAATCTCGGTTGCGATTCCGAGGTCAATCAGTCGTCTTTTCGTTGAAGATTTAATGGCCATGCGGAACCCCCCCTGCCCCCTTCAAACACGGACCTGTATCCCGCCTGGTGAGGCGGGCCCGGCAGGGTTCGAACCCGCGACTTGCCGGTTAAAAGCCGGCTGCTCTACCTGGCTGAGCTACAGGCCCATGGCTGATGTGGGCCACCCGCGGACCGGGGGGTGGTTCAAAAACACTTCGGCATGGCTGGCGCTCGATTGGCGCCGGTCGCCCGAGGGTTAGGGGGCGAGTTCCCATTCTCCGTTGCTCCGGCTGTGGCATAAAGGTAGCGGGACAATCCCGCAGGGAATGCTCAAATCGCACATACAGCCGGCGATGGTACATGCGCGACCCGCTCAGCCGCGAACTGGAATTACAGAGCAGGGCCGCAATTGAGTTGATTTTCAAAGGGGCCTCCGCTCCCCCTTGCCGAGTGGCTGTTCCGGCCACTGTTTATCCCCCGCGAGAGGACACTGAACTGCTTGACGCGGCGTTGGCAGAACTGAGAGTCCCTCCTGACGCCAGACTACTCGAAATCGGTTGTGGTTGTGGAGCGGTCTCCATCACCGCCGCGCTACGCAGTATGCACGTGGTCGCCTGCGACATCAATCCGCTGGCAGTTTCAGCCTGCCGAGGAAACGCCGCGCGTGCCGGAGTCGAAGATCGAATCGAGGTCGTGGAAGCGGGAATAGGAGAAGACGGAGCTTGGCCGGACGGTGTAGTCGGGCCGTTCGACGTCATCTGCTGGAACATTCCCTACCTAGACAATGAGTCTGAGGGCAGTTCGGAGGCAGAGGGAGAAAATCTAGGTCCCCTTGAGGATGCTGGGTTGCTCGATCTCACGGGAGAGTCTGGTTGGACAGGGATTCTGCTATCCGCGCTCGTTGCCAACCCGGATGTTCTCTCCGAAGGAGGGGTTGTGGTGCTGGTACACGCGGACACGTCGCGAGGGGAACTAGCCCAGACTCGCTGGCGCCGAATGGGGTTTGCAACGCGCTCGCTCTCGGACAGGAGGTTGGGCGGGAACGAACGCTTGACCGCGTTCGCGGCTTGGTCACCCTGGGGTGGAAGAGCGCCGCAATGGGTTGAGAAGGTGGGCTCGACCAATTCTATCCTGCTGGAGAAAGAGACAGAACCAGGAGAGCGCCTGTTCACAAAGTCCCAGACAGAGGGAAGAGGGCAGCGCGACCGAAACTGGCTGATGCGACCCGGTGACTTCGCCGGCTCTTGGACACTGGACTCACCGGATGGCGAACAACCGTCAGGTGTTGGAAACCTGCAACTGTGCGCCGCGCTTGCGACGGCGGAGGCGATTTCCTGCACACTCGAACTGCCACTGCCAAGCACCCACTGGACACATGCTGCCGCCCTTGCAAAGAGAGGTGTTGCCGTCCGATGGCCTAACGACATCTGGCTGCCATCAGGCAAAGTCGCCGGATGTCTTGTCGAGGGAAGACAGCAGGGTGACCAATATTCGCTCGTACTGGGAATCGGTGTGAACCTACCTACCGGATTGGGGCAACAGCACGAGTTTCCATTAGCTGGCCTGAGCGAACTCGAGGATTCCTCATGTGAACTCGATGAGTTCTCCATCTATCTCGACGCGTCCGTCGCCTCGCTGTTTGAGAGAAATCCGATGCTCCCCCCTATCTCCACAACTCGAATCCGTCGCTCACTTTGGGCTTTGATGTCCCAATGGCTCTTCGACGGCAGGTGCTGTCATGAGCCAGGTGGACAATTGAACAGACCTGTAGGCCTCAGTGAAGATGGGACCTTACAGGTAGACAGCACATTCGGAGTGGCGGAATGTCTCGAAGTGGCGGGACTTGAATGGAGTAATTAGGATAGTTCATCGATGGCGGCGGATATGTCATCATCGACTTCAGGAGGCTCTTGGAAGCGGCGCCAGACACCCCAGGTGAGCAGTAGAAGGCAGAGAGTGGGTGGCAGGAACTGCACAGGGAGTTGCCGATTGACGGATACGAACACCTCATACTGTCCGCGGCCGACCAGTTCAACGGTGTATTCACCTGATACCTCGATGGAGAACTCGACACTCATTGGCTCCTCTCCGTCACCCTCCCCTGATGCCTCAGAAACAACGCTCCCAGATTCATCGAGCACTCGAATTCGTTGCAGAGAACATGTGGCGTTTGCCTCCTCACAGAATTCCGCTTGATTCCAGGTCACCACCAATTCGTCGTTCGACCCCAAGATGCCGACCTTAACCTGAGCAACCTCGACAGCACCCCCTCCCGAATCGAAGTCGACGAGGGTTGGCTGGGCCAAGATGAAGATGAACACCGCCCCGAGTAATCCTACTGCACCGATGATGGTAGCCACATCGTGGGGAGGGATATTCTCTGCTGTCCCACCACCGGCCATGCTTCCTCGACCGGTCTCCGGATGATGAACTTCCCCTAACCTGACCGTCCATTACCTGAACACAAGACCCAATTACGGGCTTCAGGTCGGTCGAGTTATCCTGGGCGTGTAGATCAGTTGGAAGATCGCTGCCTTCGCAAGGCAGAGGCCACGGGTTCAAATCCCGTCTCGTCCAAGCGATGCTGTTCAATGAACGCGGAATGGACACCATTTCTAAGCAATACAGTAGGTGCACGATGCCATTATTCGGACAATTGATTCGTGAATTGTTATCCAAATGCACACATAATTGGCGATATGTTGACCATATGGGCACTTTTTTCTGATTACGTTGCGACACTAGGATGAACGCTTAAGGATGTGGCGCGCTCCCGGGGGGCTCATCGGGGAAGGGCATGCAACTGCTGCAAGAGACGACTCAGGAGGGGGGAATGATGGACGATAATGACAGCAGCAGGCGTCTGACGATTGCCGAGTTCGCGGCCAATTCGGCAGAGCGCGCTGACCTGTATCATCGCTACCACATCGATACTGTCGAGACGAAGGATGTCCAGCCGCTTCCGAATCGCTTCATGGTAAAAGTGGGCAAGGCAGGGCTGGCAAAATTCCTGTTCAAGGAGATCATCCAATATTGGGGGAAGTGGGATGTTGTTCTGTCACGACCGTGTACGTATGGCGTGTTCAGCGGACCTGTTGGAGGATTCAACCCCAGACCCAAATTGTGCGTGGGCTGCCTGCGTTGCACCATCCAACATCCTGAATTCACCACCGTCACCCCCAACCCGGCGCGTGCGGCTCTGGGTGACGACTACCTCACTCACCTGCACATCTCGGCAATAGACGAGGAGGCTCGCAAAGGTACGATTCCCGTTCGTGGACAAGGCTACCGAGGAAAGTTCGGAGGACCGGGTTGGGAGGGCATGTTCACCGACATGTCAGAGATTGTGCGCCCGAGCAGAGATGGGATTCACGGCCGCGAACTGATTGGCACCAGTGTGGATCTGGGCAGCAAACCAATGAGTTTGGAGTTCGATGATGCCGGATTGCTCACTGATGCAGGACCACGTATGGTCACCATTCAGGTTCCATTCATCTTCGACCCTCCCCCAGATTCCATCGCCACCCCGAAACTTCACCGAATCTACGCCAAGACAGTTGCCGATATCGACACTCTGGTCGCACTGCCTGCTGATGTGGTGCGCTCGGAAGGACTAGCTTCCCCAGTGGTCGTTCCAATCGTTCCTCTCGAAGCTGCTGCTGCTGTGGCCAGTTTCGGTAACGGGACCCGTATCATCGAACTTGACGGCTGGGATGCTTCTCTCTACCTAGAAGCCACCTCTGCCGCACCGAACATAATCATCGGCGTACGCTTGCCCCTCTCCTCGGGCTGGCAGCAGAATCTTCTGGATGCGCAGGCAGCGGGGGTGCCCATCATTCACCTGATAGCCGACCATCACGGTCACGGAGAGGATGGAGGATTCGTGATGGACCTTCTGCGTGAGGCGCACATGTTACTGGTGGATGCAGGGGTACGCGACACCGTAACTCTACTCGGAAGTGGCGGGGTGGTCGCTGCAGACCATCTTCCGAAG
>CAXEUS010000281.1:0-7611 GCA_963999385.1 uncultured Candidatus Poseidoniales archaeon
AGGGAGTAGGGCTGGTAAGGAAGCTATCACTAACTGGAGAATTGAGAAGTCTGCAACGATTCATAGTTTGATTAGAATAAAAATCGACACAGGGAGGAGAGCCCAAATCAGACTCCACATGAGTGATATCGGTTGTCCGGTTGCTGGTGATACTCGGTACGGACAAGGCAGGGCTGGTGTGAACAGATTGTGTTTACACGCGTCGGCACTTGAATTTGAACATCCGAATGGAAATCGGATACGAGTTGAAAGTGAGATTCCAACTAAGCTATACTCTGAATTGAATCGCAAATCGCTATGAGAACACGCATCCTAATGGGTACCGTTCCAACAGCCTTGACTAGAATTACCGAGATGCCATCCGCTGCTTGTGTCGAAGATGGTCAGTGTAGTTGCCCGGCCAGACTCGCAGAGTGCCATCACCAGGAAGTTCCCAAATGGTATCGCAAACTCGATCGAGGAACCAACGGTCGTGACTGACGGTGATAATTCCACCATCGTAGGATTCCAAAGCGGACTCCAGAGCCTCTTTTGCATCGGAATCCAAGTGGTTGGTCGGCTCGTCGAGCAGTAACATGTTATTCTCCTCCAACAATAGTTTCAACATGGCGATTCGTGCTCGCTCCCCGCCACTGAGGTCACCCAATTTTGTCTTGACCATCTGTGAGGTGAATTGGAACTGACCCAATAATGTGCGTATGTCACCATAATCCATGCGCGGCTTCAATCTCTGTATCTGCTGCTCTGGTGTCAATGAGAAATCGAGAGTGCGGTGGTCCTGATGGAAATATCCAATTTGAACGCCGGGTTGAACATCGATTTCGCCTGAGTCCAGTTGGATCTCGTTGATAATCAGCCGCAACAGGGTAGTCTTTCCAGCGCCATTTGGTCCTACAACACCAATCTTCTGCCCTCTGCGCACACCGGCCTCAACACCTGCTAGAATCGGGCCCTCCAATCCTTCGAATGCTAGGTGTGCATTGCTTATATCGAGTACGTCAAGACTGCTTTTCTCCGTTGATTGCAGGTTGAATTGTAACTCCTTTCGCTTCTTCGGCTTTATTGAGTTCAGCCATTTCAACTCGCGCTGAGCACGCATTATCATCTGATGCTTCTGTGAGATAGACTTGTCATATTTGTTTGCGCGCTTCATTGAAGCCATCGCACCAGTGAGGCGCTTGAGTTCCTTGCTGGTCTTTTCTATGCTCTCATCGAGAGTCTGCAGGAACAACTCCTTCTGATACAGAAAAGAGGTATAATTCCCTTTGTAGCCTCGCAGTGCCCCGTCTTGAATCTCAACGATGTGGTTGCAAACTTTGTCAAGGAAGTATCTGTCGTGACTAGCAATCAACAGCGACCCCTCAAATTGACTAAGAAATAACTCCAACCAATTCAAGGTGTGTAGGTCAAGATGATTGGTGGGCTCGTCGAGTAAAAAGGCATTGATCTCAGAAAGACCGACAAGTTGCCTAGCGAGAGCCAACTTCGCCCTCTCGCCTCCAGAGAGTTTGGATACACGCATCTCAAGTGGGTGATGCGCAAGTTCCAATGCCTTCAGAATCTCCTGAGCATGTCCAGAGACATCAGTACCTCCGGAACGTGCGAGTAAGCTTTGCAATTCCTGGTAGCGGTCGATTACCGGTTGCCAATCATCATCGTAGAAAGAGGGGTCAGTCATTTTCTTCTCTATGGAAGCAATCTCATCCACCAGTTCCTTGAATTGATGGCCCTTCCGATTCAACTCCTCTTCCAAAGTCGCATCTTCCTCGATGTCACGCACCTGTGTGAGAAAAGCGATGCGTAGACCGGGAGCGAATTGAACGTCGCCAATATCCTGAATCTGCTCACTGATGGTGCGCAGTAGAGTGGTCTTACCTGAACCATTGTGCCCTACAATACCAATTCGATCTCCATCATCGATTCGGAGATTAATACCCTCAAAGATGGTGTTTGGTCCAAACGCCTTGTGGATGTCCACGAGTCGAATCAATTCTCGGGCCATGGTAATCCCGCACCTCATGCCTAGATGGACTCACCGGTATTGAATCAAATCAAATCGAGGGCGTCCTTCGATACGCTAGCCTATCGAAGGACGCACTGAAGATGGGAACCACAACTTGTCGGAACATTGACACCTTTAGAGCATCAGCCAGTATCGATGAGAACCTGCCGTCTGAAGGTGCTGTTGTCCATTTTGGTGCTGCTCAGCATCCTGTCGTTCTCTCCTTCCAGTTCGCTTGATATCGAGGGCCCTGACACAGCTACTCAGGCGCGCCAATCCGAACAAACCGTGGTATCGATCGGGCCCACGGACAGGCAGGCGGAGTTGAGGATTCCCGGAGATATCAGAGAGAATGAAACTCTACCGCTCGTCGTGGCCTTGCATGGATTTTCCGAATATCCTTGGTATGTGTATGACTATTTTCAAGGAGTCAACAGTGTCGATAACAACAGACATCTGCTTCTGACGCCGTACGGAACTGAGAATCCTGACGGCTATTACTTCTGGAACGGCCCCCCAGCTTGCTGCGATTTCTACAACCAGAACATCGATGATGTGAGTTACCTCTCATCACTCATTTCTAGTGCAATAGCCGATCATGGAGCGGACCAGAATCGAGTGATGCTCATCGGCCACTCGAACGGCGGCTTCATGTCGCACAGGATGGCGTGTGATGCTGGGAATATACTGCACACCATCGTCAATTTCGCCGGTGCCACATACGGAGATTTCAACGATTGCGGTCTTACAGGATATCCGAATGTCGTCAACGTCCACGGAACCAGTGACGCTACCATCGATTACAACGGCGGACAGATCGGGGGAGAGCCCTACGCCTCTTCCCCTGATGGTGCTGTATACTGGGCCGACCGTTCCGGGTGTGATGGCACATCAACCCAGATGGGCACAATGGATCTGGTGGATGGAGATGGTAACAATGAAACAACTCAACTTCAACATCTCGATTGTGTACGGGGGAACAGAGTAACACATTGGAAATTGTCTGGAATCGGCCACGGCCCTACATTCACTGATGGTTCGTTGATCAACGCTGCATTCGACTGGGCATTCAACCAGCCGGTGGAGATTGAGGGATGCACCGATGTCAACGCGACCAACTACAACGAGAACGCAACGGTTGACGATGGCTCATGTGAGTATCCGCCACCGCCGGTACTGGGTTGCATGGATCCAGACGCCATCAATTACGATGAGAATGCGACTGTGGATGATGGCTCATGTGAGTATCCGCCACCACCGGTGCCGGGTTGTATGGATCCAGACGCCAGCAATTACGCTGAGAACGCAACTGTGGACGATGGTTCGTGCGAATATCCTCCTCCACCTGTTCCGGGTTGCATGGATTCCGACGCCACCAATTACGCTGAGAACGCAACAGTGGATGATGGCTCGTGTGTGTATCCCCCGCTACCGGTGCCAGGGTGCATGGACCTCAATGCGACCAATTACGCTGAGAATGCGACTGTGGACGATGGCTCGTGTGTGTATCCCCCGCCACCGGTGCCAGGATGCATGAATGCAACAGCCACCAACTACGATGAGAATGCGACGGTGGATGACGGCTCGTGTGCGTATCCTCCGCCACCGGAACCTCCGGCAGATGATGATGACCAACCCACACCTATCGAGGATGACGACGATGATGATTCTAGCGGCATCGAATCAGAAACACCACAGAAATCTGGAATCGTAGAGAATTTGAGCATGGTGAACATCGCTCTGGGAGTTGTCCTGGTTCTGCTGTTGAGTGTGTTCGTGTTGCTTCAATTAGGGGGCCGTGCGTCAACAAACCGCTACGACCGCATCCGCTGAAATTGACGACATGAACAGCGATTGCGCAAGGATGCTGGTCGCTCAAGGTTGAAGGGACAGGCGCGCCCCGCTCGACACGATGAGCGAAGCGCGCCAAGTCATCATCATCGGCTCAGGGCCAGCCGGCTACACCGCTGGGCTCTACGCCGCCCGCGCCATGCTCGAGCCACTGATGTTCGCCGGTTACGCCTCTGGTGGCCAGTTGATGCTCACCTCGGATGTCGAGAATTACCCCGGATACCCTGAGGGAATCGAAGGGCCTGAAATGATGGTTGACCTGCGCAAGCAGGCTGAGAGATTCGGCCTCGAGGTCGAGGACAAGAACGTCGAGAAGGTCGACTTCAGCGAACGCCCGTTCAAGGTGTGGGTCGAAGGCGAGCAGTTCAGTGCCAACGCAATCATTCTCTCCACGGGAGCGGATGCAATCTGGCTCGGAGCCGAGGGCGAGGCGGAGCAGAAGGGGAGGGGCATCAGCACCTGCGCTACCTGTGACGGCTTCTTCTTCCGCGATCAGGAGGTCGTCGTGATTGGCGGGGGCGACTCAGCGATGGAGGAGGCGAACTTCCTCACCCGCTTCTGCAGCAAGGTGACTATCCTGCATCGACGCGAATACTTCCGCGCCTCCAAGGTGATGGAGGAGCGGGCTCGCACCAACCCTAAGATCGAGATACAGACGTTCCGAGTGGTCAAGCGCTGGCTCGCCGATGAGAACGGACTCACTGGCGCCATCCTCGAGGACCCGCAGGACGGCACTGAGCACGAAATCTCCTGCCAAGGTGCGTTCATCGCCATCGGTCACAAGCCGAACACCGGATTCCTCGACGGCCAGGTAGAGATGGACGACTCTGGTTACATCATCCACCACGAGCACACGATGACCTCTATCCCGGGCGTGTTCGCCGCCGGAGATGTCGTCGATACCCGCTACCGTCAGGCGATTACAGCCGCCGGTATGGGCTGCCAATCGGCCATTGATACAGAAAAATGGTTAGAGGACAACGCGCATTGATTAGCGAAGGGCCAAAGCGTGACGACGTTCCCGGAGGGAACGTGTCAGAACTCTCTCCCGACGAGTTGGCCCGCTACTCGCGGCACGTGATGCTGCCCGAAGTCGGCACGGAAGGGCAGGCCCGCCTGAAAGATTCGAGCGTGCTAGTCATCGGTGCAGGGGGGCTTGGCTCACCGGCTCTGCTCTATCTGGCAGCTGCGGGAGTAGGGAACATAGGAGTCATCGATGATGATGAGGTCGACCTGTCGAACCTGCAACGTCAGATTATCCACGATACCGACTCGATTGGTGAGCCGAAGTCACAGTCAGCAAAGGAGCGGCTGGCAGGAGTGAATCCTGAGGTGAACGTGGTCGAGCACCGAGAGCGCTTGACCAGCGAGAATGCTCTCGATATTCTTCGAGACTACGACGTCATCGTTGATGGAACAGACAACATTCCAACCCGCTACCTGGTTTCCGACGCTTGCGAGATTCTGAGGAAACCGTGGGTCTATGGCAGCATCTTCCGTTTCGAAGGACAGGTGACGCTGTTCAACCACGATGGTGGTCCGAACTATCGTGACTTGTTCCCTGAACCCCCTCCTCCCGGAGCTGTTCCCTCCTGCGCCGAGGCTGGCGTACTCGGGGTGCTGCCAGCGGTGATTGGTGGTCTGCAAGCGACCGAGGTCGTGAAACTGCTACTCGGAATCGGGGAATCCCTCTCTGGACGCCTGCTCGTCTACAACGCCCTCGGAATGGATTTCCGTGAACTCACGGTGGGCGAACTTCCCGAACGGCCAGCGGTCACCGAACTGATTGACTACGAGCAGTTCTGTGCTGGTGCCACCGAGGATGTATCTGTGAACACCGTTTTGGAAATCACGCCTGCTGAATTCGTCAGCCAGTGTGACTCTGGCTGGTCTCCATTCCTGCTCGATGTACGCACCAGCGCTGAGGAAGATATCGTCAGCCTTCCAGGAACCGACCTACGGGTTCACCATCTGAATATCTTGGTCAAGCAGGACCAACTTCCGAAGGATCGCGACATCGTCGTCTACTGCCGCACGGGTGGGCGCTCGGAAGCGGTCGCCAACGCTCTGGGTCGAGTCGGGTTCGATTCCGCCCGCCTGTTCAACCTCGCCGGTGGTATCCACGCTTGGTCTGATCAGGTAGACTCGGTTGTCCCGAAATACTGAGCCGGCCCCGAAGGGGTCGGCTCGCTCATTCTAGAGATGCAAGGTTGAAGGGCGTCGGGAGTCCCCCACGCCCTGAATGCCGTCAATCATAGTCGCAGATGAGAACGAGGGGAGGCGTAACCTACTCGCCGGCACCCTCGAGCGGGAGGGATACAACGTCACCCGCGCCTCCACCCTGCGCCAATGCGAAGGCACGGCCCTCGCAACCATGCCTGATGTGGTACTCATCGACGGAGAGTGGCGCTCAGGTAACGCAATCGATTCTTCGAGTAAACTGTCCACTGACCCTGAGTTCAACCTCAAGTGCAGACTGGTCGTTCTCTCGAATGACTCATCGCAGGAGTATCTCATCTCCGCTGCTCAGGCCGGTGTTGATGAGGTGATGGTCAAACCGGTTGACATGTCCAATCTGCTATCCCAACTACAGAAGCATGCGGCGAAGATGTTCGTACCTCCACCCGCTGAGGTTGGGCGCGGTGCCAGCACTGGCTTCTTCGATGTCAAGATGACCGCCGGTGACCCTTCCTGGATGCTTCCAATCTTCGAGAATCTACTCGGTGAGGAGGCACTCGGCGAGGATTTCGTCGAGAACATCATGGAGAAACTGGAAGCGGAGGATATCGACACCGACCTCGACACTGAGACGCTGGAGAAGGTGCTGCGCACAGCATTCGACTCTCTCATCTTGGGCACCCAAGAAGAGATTGAGGGTCAACTAGAACAGAGCCGGTTGGAGGATGTGCTCGATGCTCAGGCAGAGGAAGTCGAAGAGACCCTGAAGGAGTCGATGGGATTACTCGACGAACAACCGGAGGAGGTGCTCATCCTCACTGAGGATACCGGACTCATACCAGTGGATCCTGATGCGCTGAACCTGACACAGCGCACGCTCGAAATCGTCCACGAACTACTCTGGGAGATTGGCATACCCGGAAGGCTAGCGGACACCACCCTCAGCCACCGAGTCGAGGATGCCGTGGGCCTCACAGAGGATGCGATTGGGGCGCTCGAACAGTATGAGAAGGATGCTGACGACGAAGACTGACCAACAGGTGAAGGAATGGGCGACCAAGGGACCCTGCCACCCATCTGGGGTGCTGATTGGAAACCTGCGCTCCCTCTCGAATTCAGTAACCTAGATTCTGATTTCGCACGTATCGAATTCCTGCGCTTCATCGCAGAGAAGCATGACGGTCATCTGCGCTTGATGGCCCATCTGTGGAATGAAACAGCAGCTGACTTCCCACCGGAAATCTGGGATGGGGGCGAGTTCCATGACTTCTCCAAAGCACTCTCCACGAACATAGAGCGAAATCTGGGATTACGGACCGGGGAAGAAATCGCGGCTGGGCTGGACTCCGTAGAGGTCGTTCCCCGTAGAAGCAGCGCGGCGCACCTTGAGCGACGTGCAACACGCTTCCTAGTCGATGTGCGACTAGCTCTGCGAAGAATGGCACATGAACAAGCGGTCACGCTGGAACAGCGGTTGGAATGGCAACGGATGATGACGCGAACCCGAGCAGTCGATGAACACCTGAAGAATCTGTTCTCAGAGGGGATTCCTACACCAGATGGAGGCACGTTCGGAGGCA